>JBKHIN010000121.1:0-8019 GCA_046538635.1 Alphaproteobacteria bacterium | reverse complement strand
GCGCAGGCGTTGGCCACGTTGACCACGGGGATGCCCGTCTGCCCCACTTCCTGAAGGATGCGCTGGCCCACCATGCGGTTCGATTCGAACAGGCAGCCGCAATAGAGCGCCTCCATGTCCTTGATGGTCACGCCCGCATCGTCCAGCGCTCCGAGCACGGATGGAATGGCGATCTGCGGCACGGACTTTTCGGGAAAGCGCCCGAAACGGATCATGTCGGTTCCGACGACATATACATCGCTCATGACAGGCCTCCTCAACTTCCCGCCGGCCGGAAGAAATAGGCGGCGTACTTGTTGCCTTCACCGTCCGTACGCCCCGCATCGCGGTACACGATCTCGACGGGCATGCCCATTTCGATATTCTCGGGCTTCGGCTCGATCTCGATCAGGTTGCCCTTGACGGAGGCCCCGTTCTCCAGGTCCACGACCGCCGAGACGAAGGGCACCTCCACCCCCGGATAGGAGCGATGGACGATCGTGTAGCTGTAAAGCGTGCCCCGGTTGGGCAGTTTCACGGGCGTCATTTGATCCCGCGCCGTGCACTTGCTGCATACGGAGCGTTGGCCCAGAAAGATGGCGCCGCAATTGCCGCATTGGTGGCCTTCCAGATAGGGCTCGCCCTCCTGCGGCAGTACGAGCCAGGGAACCGCGGGCAGCGCGCCCGCCGGGATGTCAGCCATTCTCACCCTCCCAAGTTTCGGCAGGACAAGTTGAGCGCATCCCGGCGGGCGTTGTCCAGACTCCGCCCGTCACATTCGTGCGCGGAAGGTCAGTCCTTCCGGCCGATATGCTCCAGGAATTCCTCGCGCAAATCGCGCTTGAGGATCTTGCCGTTGGCGTTGCGCGGCAGGGGCTCGCGGCGGATCTCGATGGTCACCGGCACCTTGAAGGCGGCCAGATGTTGCGCAACATGCGCCTGAAGCTCCGATTCCGTTACGTCATGGCCGGGCTTCACCTGCACGATGGCGCCCACTTCCTCGCCCAGCACCTTGTGGGGAATGCCCACGACCGCCGCGTCCATCACCGCCGGGTGGCTGTAGAGCACGTCCTCCACCTGGACGCAGTAGATGTTCTCGCCGCCGCGGATGAGCATGTCCTTGGCCCGGTCGAGAATGTAGAGAAAGCCCTCCTCGTCCATGCGGCCCAGGTCGCCCGAATGCAGCCAGCCGTCCGTGAAGCTCTGCGCCGTCGCTTCCGGCTTGCGCCAGTAACCCGCGACCACGTTGGGCCCCTTGATCCAGATCTCGCCGACCTCGCCCTGCGGCAGGGCGTTGCCTTCCGCGTCCACGATCTTCACGTCGCACACGGGCACCGGCACGCCCACACTGTCGGGTTTCGCCGCGTAATCCTCGGCGAAATTCATGGTGGTGATGGCCGAGGTCTCGGTGAGGCCGTAGCCGTTGTTGGACTCGATCTCCGGGAACGCCTCCTTGATGCGGGCCACCAGTTCGGGCGCCGCCGGCGCGCCGCCATAGCCCACATTCTCCACGCTGGAGAGGTCGTATTTGCCGAAATTCGGGCTTTCCAGCACCTGCCACACCATCGCGGGCACGCCGCCGAAGGAGTTGATGCGTTCCCTCTCGATCAGTTCAAGCGCCTGTTCGGGGTCCCAGCGATACATGAGCACCAGCTTGCCCCCCAGCGCGAAACTGGGCACCAGCACCGAAAAACAGCCCGTGGCGTGGAACAGCGGCACGGAGAGCAGCCCGGCGCGCTGGGGCGCATTCGGATCGATCGTGGGCGGCTCCTCGCCCCTTCGCACGAAGGCGCGTGCGCGGGTGAAGAACGAGCTGAGCAGATTGGTCAGCACGTTGCGATGGGTGCCCAGCGCGCCCTTCGGTTTCCCGGTGGTGCCCGAGGTGTAGAAGATGAAGGCGTAATCCTCCGGCTCCACTTCGACTTCGGGCAGGGCGGCGTCCGCGGGCAGATCGTCATAGCGGGAGGGATGGGCGACCACGGATTCAAACGCATCGACGTTGGGCACGTCCTCGTCGCCCCGCGCCAGGATCACGGACTTGAGCGGCGTGCGCGGCAGATGGGGGCGCAGCCGGTCGTAGCGCTCCTGATCGGCGATGGCGACGCGGGATTCGGAGTCGGTGACGCCGTATTCCAGTTCCTCGCCGGTTCCCCACGAGTTGAGCGGCACGGCCACGGCGCCGATGGCGGTGACCGCCGCCCAGCTCAGAATCCATTCCGGATAGTTGCGCATGGCGATGACGACGCGGTCGCCCTTGCGCACGCCGTAGTCGTTCCACAGCGCGTTGGCCAGCTTCACAACCGCGCGGTGATGCTGTTCGAAGGTCATGCGCTCGTCCTGGTAGACGACGAACTCGCGGTCGCCCCAGACGCGGCCAAGCTCCAGCAGCGTGCGCAGATTGGGCGGGGCGTTCTTCCAGACGCGCGTTTCCACGCCGCGGATGACGGCGGTGTCCATCTCGTAGGTCGAGCCGGGGGCGGTGAGGATGGCGTGGGTTTCCTCGATTGAGCGGGCGGGCCAGCGCAGCATTTCGGTCATTGGCGTGTGTTTCACTCCCTGAAGAGCAATGGAATTGATATTCGTCGTTATCCTCGCGCGCCCGCTCGGCCTCTGTCCAGACGGCGACGGGACGCACGCGAAAAACCCCGCCGCACACAAGGGTGCGGCGGGGTTTTAAAATCTTGCTGCGGGGTTAAGGCTTGATTATTCCGCCGGCCTGTTCAGCTCGGTTTCGATGGTGATTTTCACCTCGTCGCTCACGGCGGGAACGCCGTAGTCCAGCCCGAATTCGGAGCGCTTGAGCGTGCCCGTGGCGGAAAAGCCCGCGACCATTTGGTCCCGCCGGGGCGCCTTCTTGTTGAGCGTTACGTCCAGCGTGACGGGTTTGGTGACGCCCAGAATGGTCAGATCGCCCGTCATCTTCGCCGTATCCTCGCCCGTGCGCTCCACCTTCGTGGACTTGAACGTCAGTTCGGGGAATTTCTCCACATGGAAGAAATCCTCATTGCGCAGATGCTCGTCGCGCTTTTCGTGCCAGGTATCGATGCTGGCCGCGTCGATGGTCACGTCCACCTTCGTGTTTTCCGGGTTGTCCTCATCCAGGTCCACACTGCCCGAAAACTCCCGGAAGCCGCCATGAGTCGTCGAGAAGCCCATATGGCTCACCTCGAACAGCACATGGGTATGGCTCTCGTCGATCGTCCAGTCTTGCGCCGCTGCCGTGCCCGCAAAGCCAATGGCGGCGGCGCCCAGCGCGGCGGCGAAAACGGTCGTGCGAAAGGTCATTCAATAGCTCCCTCTGCTACGCATTGCTGCGATGCTTACGGTAAAGCATGTAAGCCGGTCCGGGGGAAGGGCCGGTTCACAACCCCGTGAACTGCGCGCGGCCCGCCCGCGGCCGTAACGGAGGTCACAAGCGCCCGCCGAACCCGCTCAGGAATGCGGCCAGATTGGTGCCCAGCGCTTCCACGGCATAGCCGCCCTCGAGCACGATCACGGTGGGCAGGTTGAGCCCGGCCACGCGTTCGCCCAGGCGGGCGAAATCCTCCGTTTCCAGCCGGAACCGGCCCAGCGGGTCCCGGGCATAGGCATCGAAACCCAGGGAGAGGACGAGCGCATCCGGCCGGAAGGCGGCGATGCGCCGTCCGGCCGCGTCCAGCGCCTCGGAATAGGCCTCCCATCCGGTATGAAGCGGCAGCGGCAGGTTGAGATTGGCGCCTTCGCCCGCGCCCTCGCCCGCTTCGTCCGCATACCCCAGAAAATACGGAAACTCCTGCGCCGGGTCCGCGTGCAGGTTGACGGTCAGCACGTCGCCGCGCCGGTAGAAAATGCTCTGGGTGCCGTTGCCGTGGTGATAGTCCACATCCAGAATCGCCACCCGTTTCGCGCCGTCCGCGATGACGCCCTGCGCGGCGACGGCCGCGAAGTTCAGATAGCAATAGCCGCCCAGAAGCGCGGCATGGGCATGATGGCCCGGCGGCCGCTGGAGCGAAAGCGCCGCCCGTTTTCCGCCGCTTACCGCCTTTTGTGCGCTGATTGCCGTTTGCGCCGCGGCGTAAAGGGCCTCCCAGGTGCCCTTCATAATGGGCGTGCCCGCGTCGAAGGAATAATAGGACAGCCGCCCGTCGATATCCTCCGGCTCGATGCGCCGGAAGCCGCGCACCGGCCAGACCAGCGGCAGGGCGTCGGGCGCCTCGCCGTTATCCGCAATATCGCGCGCTGCCACCCACTCCGCCCAGGCGCAGAAACTCCACGTAGCGTTGGTCATGCACCGCCAGCACCGGCGCGAGGCCGTGATCCTCCGGCTCCAGAACATCGCCGAACCCGCCCGCCAGCACGGCATCCAGCATGGCCTCAGCGCGGGCGGGCCGCTCATGGCAAGGGATCAGCCGCCCGTCGGTGAGTTCGCCCTTGCCGTGATGCAGGGCATGGGCGGGGGAGTGGAAGATTTTCATTGTGGCGTTTTCGTCCGAGTCGCCCATACATCAAACTGTTTATACCGAGCTGCGCTGACAGCAACCCATCCGGTGTCATTCTTCGGGCCGCGGGCGGAAGCCCGCGGAGCCGGAGAATCTTTTGGCATCGCAAGAGATCCTCGCGCTCGCGCCTGTCCCCGGCTGGACCGGGGACCTGCGCGACGCAAGGATGACATTCGTAGCAAGCCTCACTTCGCGTATTTGATCGAACAGCCATAGGCCCGGGTCACGGGGGTGGAGACGGGCTTGCCCGCTTCCATCTCGGCCAGCGCCGCCTTCACGTAGTTGGTGGCCGTTTCCACGGATTTCCTCCGGGCCGTCGGCTTGTCGTCGATGGCGCCCATATAGCGCAGCACGCCTTCCTCATCGACGATATACATGTGCGGCGTGGCCGTGGCGCCGTAGCTCTTGCCGATTTCGCCCGTGGGGTCGAACAGCACGGCGGTGGGCGCGGCGTCGCGTTTCTCGGTCAGTTCGTTCGCTTTCTCGGCCGTCACATAACCCTGCTTTCCGGGGGCGGAGGAAATGACGGTGAGCCAGACCGCGCCCTCGCCCGTGGTTTCCTTCTGCAGCGCCTGCATGTTGCCCGTGTCATAGTGCTTCTGCACATAGGGGCAGCCGTGATTGGTCCATTCCAGGATCACGGTCTTGCCCTTGAAGTCGCTCAGGCTGTGCTGCTTGCCGTCGGAATCGACGGCGGTGAAGGCCGGGGCCGGTTCGCCGATCTCCGGCGCCGCCAGCGCCGGGGCGGCAAGGCCGAGGCCGAAGGCCAGTGCGGTCAGCATTACGCCAGCTCTCATGGGGTCATTCCTCCTCTGTTGCTTGTGAATTTCAATCTCCGTCCAGAACGCCCAGCACGATGCTCTCGCTGAGCAGCGGGGGCAGCACCACCGGCTCGGGCCGCCGCCCGTCCACCGGCGGGCCGTAATAGACGTAAAGGGGCACGCCCGCCCGGCCGAAACGCTCCAGAACGCGGGTGATCTCCGGATCCCGGTTGGTCCAGTCGCCGCGCAGATAGAGCACATCCATCGCCTCGAATTTGTTCGCGACGGAATCGGCGGAAAGCGCGTTGGCGTCGTTCCAGTGGCAGGTGATGCACCAGGCGGCGGTGAAATTGAGGAAGACGGGCCGCTCCGTTTTCAGGGCCGCGTCCAGGCGCGCCTGCGAAAAGTCCTCATACGGAAGGCGCGGCTCCGCCGCCATGATGTCCGTCGTCCCTGAAGCCGGTTGCGGCGCGCCGCCTTGCAGCAGGGTCAGCGCCCCGCCCGCCCCCGCGAACGTCACCACCGCCAGCACCGCCATCGCCGTGCGCCAGCCACGGCTCGCCAGTGTCGAGCGCGTATGCAGCAGCCAGGCGGCGAAGGCGACCAGCACCAGCCCGGCCAGGATGAACCCAATTCCGTCCGCGCCCACATTTTGCCGCGCCAGCACCCAGAGCAGCCAGACCGCGGTGAGATAGAGCGGGAAGGCCAGCACCTGTTTCAGCCGCTCCATCCAGGGTCCCGGCCGGGGCAGGCGCGCGGCCAGGGCGGGCGCGAAGCTGAACACCAGATAGGGCAGGGCCATGCCCGCCCCCAGCGCCAGGAAAACCCCCAGCCCCGTCGACGGCGGCAGGGTCATGGCGGTGCCCAGCGCCAGCGCCATGAAGGGCGCCGTGCAGGGCGCGGCCACCACGGTCGCCAGCACGCCCGTGAAAAAGGCGCCCGCGGGCCCGCGCATTTCCGCGAGCGAGCCGCCCACGCCCTGCAGCGAGGTGCCCACATTGAACACGCCCGAGAGGTTGAGGCCGATAATGAACATCAGGTAGATCAGCGCGCCCACCACCACGGGCGACTGAAGCTGAAACCCCCAGCCCACTTCCGCACCGCTGGCGCGCAGCGCGAACAGCAGGCTGCCCAGCGCGGCGAACGTGCCCACCACGCCCGCGGCATAAAGCAGGCCGTGCAGGCGCACCTTCTGCGGCGCTTCCTTCGCCAGGGACACGAAGCCCAGCGCCTTGAGGAAAATCACCGGAAACACGCAGGGCATCAGGTTCAAAATCAGCCCGCCGATGGCGGCATAAAGCAGCGCCTGCCACAGCGGCACGGAGGCGATGGCGCTCTCGGGCGGCGCGGCCACGTCGCCGGGGGAGGCGGCAATCTCGAAGGCCGTCTCCAGCGTGCCCCCGCCTTCGCTCCGTTCCCGGACCACCAGCACGCCCGCCAGTTCCTCCGGCGCGCTCATGCCGTTCTGGGTGAACAGGAAGCCCGGTTCCAGACTGAGCACCACGCGGCCGTCATGGACGGAGGTCTCCTGCTCGGCCGCATTCACGATGACGCCGTCCTCATAGGGGAAGAAGGCCACTTCCGTGACCCGTCCGGTCTCGAAAGCGGGAAGGAGCTGGGGGGCTTCGATGGCGATGCGCAGATATTCGCTTGTGCCGTCGAAGACCGCGTCCCAGCCGCCGGGGCGCGGCAGGGAGGCGCGCGCCGCCTCGATGGTCCGGCGCCCTTCCTCATTGATCGCGGGCGGCCCCTCGCGCACGGGCAGGGCCAGGGTGAGGGTGACCTCCTCGGGAATGCAGATTTCCTCGCACACCAGCCAGCGCACATCGGCCTTGAGCCGGACCGTCTCGCCGGGCGTGAGTCCGGAAGGCGCGGTGATCTCCATGGGGAAAATCACCGTGTCCTCGAAGCCGAAATTGACCAGCGACTGGAACGGCAGCCGCCTGGGCGCGGGCCATTCGATCTCCCCCGCCTCGAAGCCCTCCGGCAGTTCCCAGTCTATGTTGGTGGGCTCGCCCGAATCGCCCGGATTGCGCCAGTAGGTGTGCCAGCCGGGAATGATCTTCTGTTCCAGCGCCACGGAGAAAGTTCCGCCCCCGGGCGGCAGGCTCTCCCATTCCGTAATCAGGCGGGCGCGCACATGCTCCGTCGAAACCGGATCGGCATGTGCCGCCGCCGCCAGGACAACCGCCAGAAGAGCCGCCAGAAAGCCAGCCAGACGCAGCATCGTTTACCCCGTTTCCATCGCTTAGGAGCATATAGAAGCGTTTGATCGTCATAGCGAGATCGAGGCGCAACAGTCACATGAACATTCTGCAGGGGCACGGGTTTGCGGAGCCCGCTCTCCGGGATGTGATCTACGGTCCGTTCCCCCGAAACCGCCTGGACGTCTATCCGCCGGGGCCGATGGAAGGGAAGGCTCCCGTCGTGCTCTTCTTTCACGGCGGCGCCTGGCGCAAGGGGGACAAGCGGCTCTACCGCTGGCTGGGACGGGCGCTCGCCCGGCGGGGCTTTCAGGCGGTCATTCCCAATTACCGCCTCTATCCGGACGGCACCTTCCCCGTGTTCATGGAAGACGCGGCGATGGCCGTGGCCTGGACCCGCGAACACGCCGACCGGTTCGGCGGCCATCGGCGTCAAATCCATGTGATGGGCCACTCCGCCGGAGCCCATATCGCTACCCTCATGGCGCTGGACGAGGCCTATCTGCGCGCCACCACCCTGTCGCCTTCGGACCTGCGCTCCGTCATCGGCATTTCGGGCCCCTATTCCATGGACCCGCTGGCGGAGGCGGACGTGCG
>JBKHIN010000120.1:0-8024 GCA_046538635.1 Alphaproteobacteria bacterium | reverse complement strand
TGAAGGCAAAGCGCCGGGTGCATGGCGAGGAGTTCGACCGTTTCTGGCGTATCCTCCAGCCCCGAGGGGCGTGACTTCGGCTCAATCCACCCGCCCGAACTCAAGCAGGTTAAGCAGCACAAGAACGCCGACGAAGATCAGAATCGGAACCCAGGCGGACATGGGGCATCTCCCGTTAGAAGCGGACGGCGGAGACCTATACCGGCGGGCGGAGGAAGGCAAGGCGGCAATCGGTCCCGCGCCGCCGGAATGACAGGGGCTTGTCCTCTTTTGCCGTTGCGTTAACCGTGAGCGGGATTATCTATGATGCCGCGTTTTCATCAGCTTGAGCCTGCCGGCATTCCCATGCGCCTTCTGCATTTCGCCGCTCTTTTCGTTGCCGCCCTCGCCATTACGGGCGCGGTCTTTTTCGTCCTTTCCGGCGGCGATGGCGTGCGCCGCTCACCGCCGTCCGTGACGCTCACCGCCGATCTCGACGTGGATACGGACCGCAACGGCGTCGTGAACGATGCCGACGAGGAGGGCGAGGACGAGATTACCGCCGCCCGGGGCGCCTTTTTCGCCGTCAATTACGACGCCGACGGCGGGCGGCGCGACGCGGGCGGGCGGCTCCTGCCCGATACGCTCCGCTTCAGCGACAGGACCGGCCAGCCTACCGGCCTCGACGACCGGATCGAGAACGAGGCCGACCGCGACGGCATCGCGCCGCTGGTCATCCGCAGCCCCGGCGCGCCGTTGCCGCCGGGCGTGCGCGTCTGGCTGCGTGCCGCGGAGCGCGAGGACGCGGAGTCCATTCTGGTCTATGCCCGGCGGGAACCGGGCGCCCGCGCCATCTGGGGCGGGCTGGGCTCGCGCGAGGGGCTCGATCCGATCCCCACGGAAATCGACATCACGCGCTATGTGGACCCGGCCTCTCCGGACTTTGCCGGAACGGAGGAAACCGGCGATCTGACTTTCGCCGTGGAGGGGCTGTTTTTCCGCAACGATCCCGCCGAGGCGAGCGACAGCGAACATGGTCCGCCTCTCGTGATCAACCCGTTTGACGGCGATATCGACCTGTTTCTCGAAATCCGGAATGAAAAGGGGCGGGTTCTTTCCTCCGATCACGTGCGCATGCGCGTGACGCCCTGGCTTGCCCTGCCCAACAGCCATGAGTCCCTTGCGGTTTTCGCGCGCGCGCCGGACGAGTTGGACGGGGAGAACGCCGCCCTGATCGAGCCGGAGGAAGCGGGCTATGCCGGCCTCGCCGAAACCGGACAATTCGTTCCGGTGCGCGGCATGCCCGAAGAGCTTGAGGAAGCCGATACCGACTTCCGCTGGCTGCAGGACCATGCGGTCCTGGGCGCCTGGCATCTGCCGGGCACCGGGCCGGAGCAGCGCACCTACGCCGCCCTGCGCCTGCCTTACGAGGTGGATGAGGATTTCGGCCAGCCGGCCTGGGTGGCCCGGCATATGACCGGCGCGCAAAGCGGCGTCTTCCAGTTCGGAAGCTGGCTGGGCAATGATCACGGTGCGCAGGACCGTGCGGGCGGCGGGCATGGCGGCAATATCGGCGTTGTCCCGCCCTCGGCCACCTGGCCGCTTGGGCGCATCGTCATCGGCGACACCATGCCGGCGGGCCTGCGCGTTTTCCTGAAAAGCCAGCGAGTGCAGCCGCTCATGACCCTGCCCACGCAATGGCTGGCCGTGGGCCATGTGGACGAAATGGTCAATTTCACCGGGCGCGGCGGCGAGACCGTGATCGCCGATCCGGCGCTGGCTTGGCGCCTGCTGGAGGCGATCCCCGAGGAGAAACGGGGCGCGGCCGTCTTTTTCGCCAGGGGCGGCGCGCCGGTGGCGGGAACGGTGCGGCCCTCAGCAGGGGAACTTTCCGAAACCGCGCAGGGGCGGCGGCTCGACACGGGCATCGATCATCGCGGCACGGACATGCGCTATGTGCGCATCTACCGGGATTCGGGCTCCGGCGCGGCGGGGCAGGTGGCCCGCATTGCGCCCGGCGGCCTGCGCGACGGCCATGTGCTGATCGACCGCGTGTGGATGACGGCGACGCGCGTGCTGCCCCGGACAAAAGACGAGTTTTCCGTCCTGCATCTCATGGGCCTGGTCGAAGAGGACGAGGAGGCGGAAGAAACGGACGAACCGGAGACGGAATGGCTCTTCCCGCCCGAGCCCGGCGACCGTTTCGTGATGGTCCGGGACACGAAGTTCTGGCACGAGGATGCGCCCGCCCTCATCACCGTGGAGGAGGTGCTGGCCGATGAACGCTTGCGGAAACTCAATACGCAGAACATTGCCGCCCGCATGGCCTCCGTGCGCGCCCGCCTGCGCCGGGAGGGCGGGCGCAACGCCGACGGCACGCCGTTCGTGAAGGTGACGGGCGCGCCGGTTATCTTCGCGGGCCTGCCGGGAAAGAACTTCGTGAAGGCGCGCAGCGCGGCGGGCTTCACGCCCAACGCCGTCAATTTCCAGCCCGCCGCGGGCCGGCTTTACCTGCCGCGCCAGTTCGGGCCGCTGGATGAGCAGGGCCGGGACGTTTTCGAGAAGGCGCTGCGCGAGGCGCTGGGCGAGGGCGTGCGCTTCGTGGACACCTGGGACGCCTATCACAGCCAGTTCGGCGAGGTGCACTGCGCGACCAACGTGCTGCGCCGCCATTTCGATCTCGACTGGTGGAAGCCGGTTGCAAAGCGGCCGGAACTCAGCCGCCGGGTCCGTTCCCGTCCGGCCGGTTGATCCAGCGCATGAGGCCGCGCAGCGGGAAAACCCAGGCCACCCCGGCGACGGGGTAGAAGATCAGCTCGGCCGCCCAGTGATCGGGGACGTAGTCGGCGATCACCACGACCACGGCGATATAGGCGGCCATGACCGCCACCAGGATGGCCATGCCGGCGGCCTTTCTCGTTCCCGCATTCACGATGCGGCCTCCCTTCCTGCTGCGGCCATGCGTCCCTTGCCGCACGAAGCCGCCGCCGCCATTCCTCTACCCATGCTCTTTCATTCCGGGCCACATGACACGATGTCCGGGACATGAGACAAGAAAGGACGGGTTCAAGAGCAAGAAACGATAGCGGGAGTTTAAGGGATGACGGCGGAACTGGCGGCGGAGGAACGGGCGCGCCCGGCGGGCGGCGGCCGTGTGGGCGCGGCGGCGCTCTCGGCCCATCGGCTTCAGGTGGGCGTGTGGCTGTTCGTCATGGCGGGGCTGGTGGCGCTCATGGTGCTGGTGGGCGGCGCCACGCGGCTGACCGACTCCGGGCTTTCCATCACCGAATGGAAGCCGGTGACGGGCGTGATCCCGCCGCTCACCACGGAGGCCTGGGAGGCGGAGCTGGAAAAATACCGCCAGATCCCCGAATACCAGCAGATCAACAAGGGCATGTCGCTGGACGAATTCAAGCGCATCTACTGGTGGGAATGGGGCCACCGCTTCCTCGGCCGTCTGGTCGGCCTCGTCTTCGCCGCCGGGTTCCTGTTCTTCCTGTTCACGCGGCGGCTGGAGCGGCCCATGGTTCCCCGCCTCGCCGCGATTTTCACGCTGGGCGCGGCGCAGGGCGTGCTGGGCTGGTACATGGTGCAGAGCGGGCTGGTGGACCGGGTGGACGTCAGCCAGTACCGGCTGGCGGCCCATCTGGGGCTGGCGGTGCTGATCCTGGGCGCGATCCTGTGGACGGCCTTCGGACTGGTGCGCCATGCGCCGGAGCGGCGGCGGCATACCGGCGCGCTGCCCCTGTCGCTGGGGCTGTTCAGCGTTCTCGTCTTCCTGCAAATCCTGATGGGCGCCTTCGTCGCCGGGCTCGATGCGGGGCTCAGCTTCACCACCTGGCCGCTGATGGACGGGCAGTTCATTCCCCGCGGCCTGTTCCCGGGCGCCTGGTATCAGGCCCTGTTCGAGGACCGGTTCACGGTCCAGTTCGTCCACCGCATGGGCGGCTATGCGGTGGCGGCCTGGGCGCTGGCCCTGTGGTTCTACGGGCGGCAACTGCCGCTGTCGCGGGGGCTGAGCCGGGTTCTGGGCGCGCTGCTTCTCATGGTCGCGCTGCAGGTCGCCTCCGGAATCCTGACGCTGGTCAATGTGGTGCCCATCCCGCTGGCACTGGTGCATCAGGCGGGTTCGCTGGCCGTGTTTGCGCTGGCCCTGCTGGCCCTGCACGCCGCGCTGGGCCTGGGCACAAGGCCCGAGGGCGTGCGCGAGGCGCCAAAGGGGGTGATGGGGGAATGAGGTAAGCGGCGTTGCCTGTCATCCTCTGACGGAGCATTTCCGGCCTTGCCGGGAAAGCGGGTCTGGATGGCCGAATGAGCGGGAAAATTTCACGAATTCAAACACGAAAGCTCGATCTTCATGCAGCGGTCCATGACCACGTCGAGTCCGGCGGCCTGGGCCTTGCGGGCGGCCTCCTCATGGACGACGCCGAGCTGCATCCAGATGGCCTTCGCGCCGATCTCGATGGCCTCGTCGACGACCTCCGGCACGTGTTCCGGGCGGCGGAAAATGTCTACGATGTCGACGGGGCGCGTGATGTCGCGCAGCGAGGCGACGGCCGTCTGTCCGTGCACGGCCTTTCCGGCCAGCCTGGGGTTGACCGGAATGACTTCATAGCCCTGCGAAATCAGGAATTTCATCACGTCATAGCTGGCGCGCTGCGGATTGTCGCTCGCGCCGACGACGGCGACCGTGCGCGCATTCTTTAAAATATGTTTGAGATAGGTCTCGGTGTAGTTCTGGTCCATGACGTCACATTCGTTCGGGGTGTCCGGTTTTCTCGCGCAAAACTCTATACGCTTCGATGCAGGGTTGCGAGCGCCGGAACGCGACGGGGCGCGATTGCCGCTACTCCTCCTCCCGCCATTCGGGCTTGCGCTTTTCCAGGAAGGCTGAGATGCCTTCCTCCGCGTCCGCCTTGGCCAGGTTCTCGATCATTACCTCCGACGTGTAGAGATAGGCCTCGGCGAGGGGCAGTTCCGCCTGCCGGTAGAAAGCCCGCTTGCCCATCCGGATGACGGTGCGCGATTTCTCCGCCACCTTGCGGGCGAGGGCAAAGGTTTCCTCCTCCAGCGCCTCGTCCGCCGCGACGCGGTTGACGAGCCCCATCTCGCGCGCCCTTGCGGCGTCCACCATGTCGCCGGTGAGCAGCATTTCCATCGCCTGCTTGCGGCCCACATTGCGGCTGAGCGCGACCATGGGCGTGGAACAGAAAAGGCCGATATTCACGCCCGGGGTGGCGAAGCGCGCCGAACGGGCGGCCACGGCCAGGTCGCAGCTGGCTACAAGCTGGCAGCCCGCGGCGGTGGCGATGCCCTGCACCTGGGCGATGACCGGCTGGGGCAGGGTGACGATTTTCAGCATCAGGTCGCGGCATACGGCGAAGACGATTTCATGGGCGCCGCGCCCGCCGCCGTCTGCGGATTTGAGGGCCACCAGTTCCTTCAAATCGTGCCCGGCGCAAAAGGCGGGACCCGCGGCGGCGAGAACGACCACGCGGCAGTCCCGGTCTTCGGCGGCGCGATCCAGCGCCCCGATCAGCGCCCGCATCATTTCCAGGGACAGGGCGTTGCGCGCTTGAGGGCGGTTCAGGGTGAGGCGGCGGACGGCGCCGCTCGTTTCCTCAAGGATCAGGGTGGACATGGATCAGGCCTCCTGAATGGGGTAATATAATACCGCAGTGGTTATGCCTTGAATTTACAGCTTTTTTCCGGACGGTGCGGCTTGACAGTGTGACGCGCATGGGATATCCGGACGCGCCGGGACGATAACCATATCCGTCCGGGCGGGGCCGGCATGGGGCCGGACCGGGTAACGCTGACAGGGCCATCATGAAAACCTACTCGGCAAAACCAAAGGAAGTCGACGACCGCTGGGTCCTGATCGACGCCGACGGGCTGGTCGTCGGCCGTGTGGCCAGTCTGATCGCCAGGCGCCTGCGCGGCAAGCACAGGCCGCTCTACACGCCGCATATCGACTGCGGGGACCATGTGGTCGTCGTCAATGCGGACAAGGTGGTTCTCACCGGCAACAAGCGCCGCGACAAGACCTATTACTGGCATACCGGCTATCCGGGCGGCATCAAGCAGCGCACGGCGGATCAGCTTCTCGACGGCAAGCATCCCGAGCGGGTGCTGCTCAAGGCCGTGCAGCGCATGATGCCCGGCGGGCCGCTGTCGCGGAAGCAGTTTTCCAAACTGCGTGTCTATACGGGTGCGGAACATCCGCATGAGGCGCAAAAGCCCGAAAAGCTGGACGTCAAGTCCCTTAATCCCAAGAACAGCAGAGACTGAGCACATGGCCGCAGACACACGCACGGTCAAGGACCTGTCCGAACTGGGCGAAGGCGGCGTGGAGGGCGTCACGCCTCCCGCCGAACAGCCCCTTCCCGAACCGAAAATCGACGAACACGGCCGTTCCTACGCCACCGGCAAGCGCAAGAACGCGGTCGCCCGCGTCTGGCTCAAACGGGGCACGGGCACGATCAGCGTCAACGGCCGCGACGTGACGCGCTATTTCGCCCGGCCCGTGCTGCGCATGATCCTGCAGCAGCCGCTGGTGCTGGCGCGCCGCGAAACGGAATATGACGTCATGTGCACGGTGACGGGCGGCGGGCTTTCCGGCCAGGCGGGCGCGGTGCGCCACGGCATTTCGCGGGCGCTGACCTTCTATGAGCCGGAACTCCGGCCGCTTCTGAAGAGAGAAGGGTTCCTTACCCGCGATGCGCGCATGGTGGAGCGCAAGAAATACGGCCGGGCCAAGGCGCGGCGCAGCTTCCAGTTCTCCAAGCGCTGACACCGAACGGCGGCACGCCGGAGAATGTGGTATTCAGGGGCGCCCGCCGGGCGCCCCTTTGCATTGGGCGGGCTGAGAAGGGAGGCAGGCATGAGCAACCGCATCGGCGTGGGCATTCTGGGCGCAAGCGGCTATACGGGCGCGGACCTGGTGCGCCTGCTCAGCCAACATCCGCAAACGGAAATTCGGGTGATCACGGCCAATGCCCATGCGGGCAAGGAGATGGCCGAGGTTTTCCCCCATCTGCGCCCGCTGAACCTGCCCAGACTGGAAAAGGCCGAGGATGCGAACTGGGACGGCGTGGACGCTGTCTTCGGCGCGCTGCCGCACGGGGCGAGCCAGGACCTGATCGCTACGTTGCCGGAGCGCATCAAGGTGATCGATCTGTCGGCGGATTTCCGGCTGCGCGATCCGGACATCTATGCCCAATGGTACGGGCGCTCCCATGACGCGCCGGAGCTTCTGGGAAATGCCGTCTACGGATTGACGGAGCATTACCGGGAGGAACTGAAAACGGCGCGCCTTGCCGCCTGCCCGGGCTGCTATCCTACCGCCGCGCTGCTGGCGCTGATCCCGCCGCTGCGCGAGGGGGCGATCCGCGCGGAGGACATCATCATCGACGCCAAGTCGGGCGCCAGCGGGGCCGGGCGCGGCGTGAAGGAAACCACGCTCTTTTGCGAGGTGGCCGAAGCGCTGCACCCTTACGGCATCGCCTCGCACCGCCATTCTCCGGAGATCGAGCAGGAACTGGGCCGCGCGGCGGGCATGTTCCTGAACGTCACGTTCACGCCCCATCTCGTGCCCATGAACCGGGGCGAACTGGTGACCTGCTATGTGAAACTGGCGGAAGGCCGGACGGCGGACGATCTGCGCCGTGTGCTGAGTGGTTGCTATGCGGACGAACCCTTCATTCATGTGCTGGAGGCGGGGGCCGTTCCCGCCACGCGCCAGGTGCGCGGCTCCAACCATTGCGTCATCGGCGTCTTCGCCGACCGCATCCCGGGCCGCGCCATCGTCGTGGGCACCATCGACAATCTGGTGAAAGGCTCCAGCGGCCAGGCGGTGCAGAACTTCAACCTGATGTTCGGGCTGGAGGAAACCACGGCGCTGGAGCAGTTGCCGATGTTTCCGTGAACAGAAACTCTTTACTCCGCTCATCCCTGCGAAAGTGTTTCGTGCCGGATGATTGGTTGGATGGAATCAGTGTATCCCGAGGCATAAGATACATCAGGGAGCGCCTCGGATCATGGAG
>JBKHIN010000119.1:0-8045 GCA_046538635.1 Alphaproteobacteria bacterium | reverse complement strand
ATATAATACGCCCTCAACGGAGCGAACCCGTTGAAGCCTACGGAGGAATAGGTCGCCGTGTAGGCGCCGGTGGAGAGGAACTGCACCTTGTCGCCCACCTCCAGATCGAGGGGCATTTCGTAGCCGGCGCGCTCATAGAGGATGTCGGCGCTGTCGCAGGTGGGCCCGGCGAGAATTACGGGGCCCGTTTCCTTCCTCCCGTCCGTATTCGAACCATCGCCGACCCGCACCCGGTAGCGGATCGACTCGCCTTCGGCCTCGGCGAGCCCGTGAAAGCGGCCCACGTCCAGGTAAACCCAGCGCGTGGCCTCGTCATAGGACTTGCGCGAGATCAGCACCACTTCGGCTTGCAGGATCCCCGCATCGCCCACCAGATAACGCCCCGGCTCGATGATCATGCGCGGCAGGTAGTTGCCGAAATGGCGCGTCATGGCGTTGGAGACGGCAAGGCCGTAGGCTTCCACGCCCGCCGTTTCCTCCCGGTACTGAGCAGGCAGCCCGCCGCCCAGATTGAGCAGGTCGAGGACGATGCCGTCCTCCTCCAGCGTCTTGAACAGGCGCGCCGCCGCTTCCACGGCGCAGTCCCAGGCTTCCGTGTTACGCTGTTGGGAGCCCACATGGAACGACAGGCCCACGGGCTTGAGCCCGTTCCCGCGCGCCTTGACGAGCAGGTCGCGGGCCATGTCCGGCGCGCAGCCGAACTTGCGCGACAGCGGCCAGTCCGCCCCCGCATTGTCCGCCAGCAGACGGCAGACCACCTGCGCACCGGGGGCAACCTCGATCAGCTTGTCCAGCTCGGCGTCCGAATCGAAGGCGAACAGCCGCACGCCGCGCTCATAGGCGTAGGCGATGTCGGCCTTCTTCTTGATGGTATTGCCGTAGGACAGGCGCGCCGGATCGGCCCCCAGTTCGAGGCAGAGGTCCACCTCCGCCGGGCTGGCGACGTCGAAACAGGCGCCCTTTTCGATCAGCCTGGAAACCACTTCGGGCGCCGGATTGGCCTTTACCGCATAGAAGATCTCGGCCAGAGGCAGATAGGACCTCAAGCTGTCGAAACGCTCGCTCACCACGTCGAGATCGACGACCAGACACGGCGTAGGCGGATTTTCCTCCGCCAGGAATGCAGCAATTTTCGCAGTCATGGCACGACACCTGGTCATATACGGAAGATTGCGCAGAGGCGGGACGGCCGTGCGTTCCGGCGGCGGCCCGTTGCCTTCTGCAGGCGTCAGAAAACGCCGCGTTTGTGTTCCGTGACGATCACGTTCTCCGGCCGGAACGCCGCTTTCAGCGGCGGTATCGCAGCCGCGGGCGTCGCGTCTCCGCACATGAAAATGTCGAAGGCCGCATAGCCGCGTTCGGGCCAGGTGTGCACGCTGATATGCGACTCCGCCAGCACCGCGACGCCGGAAACCCCGCCGCCCCCGGAGAATTTGTGGACATGGATGTGCAACAATGTCGCGCCGGATTCCTCGACCGCATCGACCAGCGCCCGCTCGATCAGCGCCTCATCGTCGAGCCCGCTTGCGGACCACATATCGACGATGAGGTGGCTGCCGGCGAACCGCAGGCCGTCCCGGGTCACGAAATAATCTTTCGGCTTGTTGCGCTCAGTCAGACTGACGATGTCGGCCTGACGGGTGTCAATCGGCTGGTCCGCTTTTTCCTGCGGGGCCGGCACGGATCGAACCTCGGCTCGGGCGGCGACCGCCTCCGCTTCAGCTTTCACCGTGATCTGGGGGTAATTTGCCATCCGGCACCTCCCTCAAACCAACGTTGAAACCGAAGGGGGATTTCCCACTCACTCCTTTCGCCCTGTCCGGACGGTCTTTCGCTCCGTTCGGACACTGCTCGGCCGGATGTTTCGGCCTGCCCGGGTTGGAACAAGGCCGCCAATATAGGGAGCGTGGCCCGCAACGCAATGGATTTACCGGCTTTAACAGAAAATTTTTTGCGCCGGTTCCCGCACGCATTTTCCGTTCAGGACCTTTGCACGCACGGACTTGTTATTAGGACTAATCGTCCGGCAACTTGCCGATCAACTGTTCGCGGCGTTTCCACACCGCCGCCTGCGTGGCCGCCAGATGCGCGTCCAGTTCCTCGAAGGTTTCGGCGCCGCCCGCCCGGGCGAGCCCCTGTTTGAGGCTCACCGGCGCGCTCTCGGGTGCAAAGTTTCCGGCCACCGCAACCGCCAGAATCTGGGTGAGACCCTGATAGAGGCGGCCGGCATGGGCCAGTTCGTCCCGCACGGCGGGCCTCAGCGCCTTCGCCTCCGTGAGCCGGTCGAGCGCCGCCTGCGTGTTTGTGCCGAGTACGGAAGGGTGATCCGCCGCCGCGCAAAGCTGAAGGGCCTGCACGATGAATTCGAGATCGACAATGCCGCCGCGCGCCTCCTTCAGGGCCCAGCGGCCGGCGGGCCTCTGCTCCCGCAGCAGCCGCGCGCGCATGTCGAGCACGGCGGCTTTCACTTTTGCCGGATCGCGCGGCGTACACAGAATGGCCTTCACCGTCGCCGCCACCTTCGCGGCGAAGTCCGGCGGCGCCGCCACCACGCGCGCCCGGGTCAGGGCCATGTGCTCCCAGATCCACGCCCGCTCCCGGTGATAGGCTTCGAAGCCGTCGAGCCGCGTGGCGATGGGCCCGGCATTGCCGGAGGGGCGCAGGCGCATGTCCACATCGTAGAGCTTGCCCTCGGCCGTGGGTGCCGTCAGTGCACTGATGAGGCGCTGGGAAAGCCGGGCGAAATAATGATTGGGCGCCAGCGGCGAGGGCCCGTCAGAGGCGGTGACATCCTCCGGATGGTCGTAGATGAAGATCAGGTCCAGGTCGGACGACGCCGTCATCTCGCGCCCGCCCAGCTTGCCCATCGCCACCACGGCCAGTTCGCCACCCGGCACATGCCCGTGACGGCGCGCGAGGTCGGCCTTTGCGGGCTCGTACAGCGCGGCGATCACGGCTTCCGCCAGTCCGGCGAAGGCGGCGCCCGCCCGGTCCGCGCGCAGTTCGCCCTTGAGCACGTCGAGGGAAATGAGAAAGGTGCGTTCGCGCGCCACGCGGCGCGCCGCATCCAGCGCCTCCTCGAAATGGCGCGCCCTGGCCACGGCTTCGGCTACTTCCGTTTTCATCTCTTCCGGGTCCGGAGGGCCGTCGCGCCCGTCCATGGCGGCCAGCGATTCCAGCGCGCGCGGATTGCGCGCCAGGTAACCGGCGAGGCGCGGCGCCGTGCCCAGCGCCTGGGCAAGCAGGTCGAGAATTTCCGGCCGCGCCTGAAGCAGGGAGAAAAACTGCACGCCCGCGGGCAGGCCCTTGAGGAACTGGTCGAAGCGCGCAAAGGCCTGGTCGGGATCGGGAGTGGCGCCCAGCGCCTTCAGAAGCGCGGGCATGAGCGCGGTGAGCATCTCCCTCGCCCGCGCCGTGCGCGTGGCGTTCAGGCGCCCGTGATGCCAGCCGCGCACCGCCGCCGCCACGTCCGACGGTCGCCTGAAGCCCAGCCGGACGAGGGTTTCGATCGTATCCGGATCGTCCTCCACACCGGTAAAGACGAGACTGCCCGCCTCCTCCGCCAGCGGCGGCGCGCTTTCGAACAGGGCGCCATAATGTTCCTGCACGGTTTCGAGGCAGCGCTTCAGCTCGCGGCGGAATTTCTCCGCACGGGAATAGCCGCAAAAGCAGGCCACCCGGCCGAACGCCTCCCGCTGCTGCGGCAGCTTGTGTGTCTGCTGGTCCTCGATCATCTGAAGCCGGTGCTCCACATGGCGCAGGAACCAGTAGGCCCGGGTCAGTTCGCGGGCCACGGCCCTGTCGATCAGCCCGTGTTCCGCCAGCCGGTCCAGCGCCGTTTCGGTGCCGCGCGCGCGCAGGTCCGGAATGCGCCCGCCCGCGATGAGCTGCTGTGTCTGGGCGAAGAACTCGATCTCGCGGATGCCGCCCGCGCCCAGCTTGATGTTGTGGCCGTCGAGCCGGATGCGCGCCCCCGTCTGTACCCGGATCTGGCGCTTGATGGAGTGAATGTCCTCGATGGCGGCGAAGTCCAGATATTTGCGCCAGACGAAGGGCCGCAAGCCTTCCAGAAACCGGCCCCCCGCCGCGATGTCGCCCGCGCAGGGGCGCGCCTTGACGAAGGCCGCCCGCTCCCAGTTCTGGCCCATGGCCTCGTAGTAATGTTCGGCGGCCTCGGTGGAGAGCGCGATCTGGGTCGCGCCCGCATCGGGGCGCAGCCGCAGATCGGTGCGGAAGACATAGCCGTCCGCCGTCACCTCCTGCAGGATGCGGACAAGGGCGCGGGTCAGCGCGATGGCGAAACGCTGGGGCTCGGCCACGCCCCGCGCCTCCAGCGTCTCACGCTCGAACAGGACGACAAGGTCGATGTCGCTGGAATAATTGAGTTCGTATGCGCCGTATTTACCCATGCCCAGCACGATATAGCCGCTGTCCTGCAGCGGCCGCTCCCGATCCGCCGGCGTGAACGCGCCCTTGCGCGCCGCGTCGGCGAGATACCAGCCGATGGCGGCCCCCAGGGCGCGGTCGGCGAAGGCGGTGAGCGCGGAGGCCGCCTGCTTTGCCGTCCATATGCCCGCCAGATCGGCGAAGGCGATGAGTAGCGCCGCGCGCTGTTTCTGCAAGCGGAGCATGCGCATCAGATCGCTTTCGGATTTCGCATCACCGGCAAGCGCTGCGGTCTCATCGAGCAACGCTTGCCAGGTTTCCTCCGGCGGGGCGTCGAGGATACGCGCCACGTCCTCCGCCCGCCGCAGACAGAGGCGGGTCAGATAGGGGCTGTTGCCGAACACCGCGCCGAGCAGCGCGCGTACCGGCGCAGCTTCGGTGACGGCAGCGGCGGCCGCATCCGTCCGGACCCGGAAATCCTCCCGGGCCTGGGCAGCGCGCGCCCTGTCCCAGGGTGCGGGCACGGCCTTGACGTCGATAAGGTCCGAGAATTTGGCGGCGCTCATGGGGGCGTTTCTCCGGTTGCCGCCAGACTAGCAGGCCCGCAGCCGAATCATAAACACCCTCAAACCCTGGGCCCTGCGTCCCGCTGCCGCCCGGGAGCGGCCCATGAAAAAGGCCCGCCGCGCGGCGGGCCCTGGGCAAATGACTTGTGCAGCAGCAGCGTTCAGCAGCCGGCCGCCTTTTTCAGATTGGTGGACGGCTTGAAGCGCAGGGTGCGTGAGGCCTTGATCTTGATGGGCTCGCCGGTGCGGGGATTGCGGCCCTTCCGTGCGGCCCGTTTGTTTACGGAGAAAGTGCCGAAGGTGCCGATGGTGTATTTGCCCGTCTTTTTGGCGGTCTTCAGCCCCGCTTCGACCTCCCCGAAGACAAGCTCGACCACCCGTTTGGCCTCGGACTTGCTCATGTCGCCGCGCTTGGCGACCTGCTCGATGAATGCAGCCTTGCTCATATATCCCTCTCTTTTAAGGGCCTCCATTGACGCGCCCGCCCTGCCGCCGATGGTGCGTTTTCCGCGGCACGGCCCCGGAATTTCCCCCCGGCCAGCGGCGGGCAGACATGAATCGCTTCTAACATAAAAGCCTGAGCCTGCAACTGAAATTCAGCGCGCGTATGGTCTTTCGCCCGCATTTTTACTGGGATTCAGGCCAATGACACGAAATTCCACCGTCCGGGACGCGCGAATCATGTGCAAAGGGGCGGCTTTGATGCCATATGGACGGACTTGCGCGAATCACCGGCGGCGGCGAAAGGACGTTGCAGACCGCCCCAGCGGCGAAGAGGAGTCTGCGCAATGACCTCGAGCGTGCACGAAACTCCGCCCGGGAGGCGAGGCATTGTGCCTTTCGCCTGGCTTTCCTACGAAGCCGTGCAGGGGCCGTTCTACGTCATCATGACCTTCGCCCTGTTCGGGCCGTTCTTCAGCAACGAGATTGTCGGCGACTCGCAGACCGGCCAGCAATACTGGGGGTATTACCAGGCGACCGCCGGCGCGTTGGTGGCGCTCATCAGCCCGTTTCTGGGCGCCCATGCCGACGCGGCGGGTCCGCGCAAGCCGGCGCTGGGCATATTCACGGGCCTGGGCCTTTTGTGTACGGCGGCGATCTGGTTCGCGGAGCCGGGCGTTGCGGGCGCCGTGATCATCGCCCTCGTCTTCATCACGCTCGCCAACGTGATGATGGAATTCGCGACCTGCTACCACAATGCGCTGCTGGTGCGGGTGATTTCGCCCGTTCATGTGGGCGCCGTTTCGGGCGCGGGCTATGCCGTCAACTGGCTGGCCGGGCTGGTGCTCATCGCCATCTGGTATGTCACGGTCCAGAACCCCGGAACGGCCTTCATTCCCCTTCCCGACGTACCGTTCGCCGCCGAACGTTTGTGGGGACCGATGATCCTCGTCTGGGGACTGATGTTCGCCCTGCCCTTCTTCCTGGTCGTGCCCGATCAGCCGCCCACGGGACGGCGCACGGGCGCCGCAGTGCTTTACGGCGTCCGCACCCTGTTCGGCACGTTCCGCAGCCTGAAGCATTACCGGAATATCGCCATCTTTCTGGCTTCGCGCTCGATCTATTATGACGGGGTCATCGCCACCATCGTCTTTTCCACGATCTACGCGACGGGCGACCGGATGTTCGACTGGTCGAACGTGCAGATCTCGATTTTCACGGGCACGCTGCTTATCGCCGCCATCGCGGGCGCATTCCTGGGCGGACTGGTGGACGATCTGATCGGCTCCAGACGCACCATCCTGCTTTCGGTGGGCGTCTTTGCCGTTTGCCTCACCCTGCTTCTGGGCACCACGCCGCAGACGCTTCTCTACCTGCCCATCGACGCCGGAACGGCCGCCTCGTCCCTGCCTCTCGTGGGCGAAGCGATGGCGGCGGCCGGCTTCGCCACCCTGCCGGAGCAGGTATTTCTGCTGCTGGGCCTGTTCAATGGCCTGATGTCCGGTCCGGCGCTTTCCTCCAGCCGGACGATGATGAGCCGCATCGCGCCGCGCGAACATATGACCCAGTTCTTCGGCCTGCTTCAGCTCACCGGCCGCGCCACGTCGTTCTCCGCGCCGCTGTTCATCGCGCTGCTGACCGACGCCACGGACTCGCAGCAGTGGGGCCTTTCGGTGATCCTGGTCTATCTGGCGGCAGGCTGGCTGGGCATGCTGTTCGTGCGCGAGGAACGCTCCGCGCCGCACCGCACCCCGCGGTGACGCGGCCATGTGATTTGCGCATCGGAGGAAAACCATTTCTAATGGCGCGGGAGGGGACAATCCGGAGAAGCTTTATGACGCGCCACATCGTATTGTGGATTCTGCCATTCGTGCTCCTGGTGACGGCCTGCACACCCGCGGCGGAGCCGTTGAGCCGCGAGGCCGAGGCGGAAAGCGCCGATTATGATGAATGGCTGGCCTTTGTGGCGGCCGGCGACAACAAGGCCAGCAACGGCAATTACGCCGCCGCCTTCGACAACGCCCGCCGGGACATTGCGGCGCGGCTGACCGAACTGGGCTTCGAGCGGGATGCCGTCAGGCAGTATTCCGTGAACCCGGAAAAGTTCCCGAAGGAAGACCTGCAACCGGCCTCCATCCAGACACTGGCGAAGGGACTCCAGGCCGCGCCCAAGCGCGACCCCCAGGGCTGCCTGCTCTACATCACCAGCCACGGGGACCCGGAAGGCGTGGTGATGGGCAAGGACAAGCTTTCGCCGCAGAAGCTCGATTCCATGCTGGCCGAAAGCTGCGGCGAGCGGCCCACCATTATCGTGATTTCAGCCTGCTATTCGGGCGCCTTCGCCCAGCAGGGCATGCTGGCGGCCAACCGCTTCATCATGACGGCGGCGCGCTCCGACCGGTCGTCCTTCGGCTGCAGCGAGGAAGACCGCTATCCCTATTTCGACTATTGCTTCCTGACCGAGTCGCGGCTGGCCGCGGGCTGGATCGACCTGGCGCGGCGCATCCGAAGCTGCGTCACCCACCGGGAGGCGGAACTGAACCTCGAGCCCCCCTCCCAGCCCCAATATGCCGTAGGCGAACGGATTTTCTCTCTGGTGCAGAGTTTTCCGGAGTGAACTGAGTACAGGGCGAAGCGGAAATGTGGCGGCTG
>JBKHIN010000396.1:0-3047 GCA_046538635.1 Alphaproteobacteria bacterium | reverse complement strand
GTCGCCGCAGGCGCGTCCGGCACGGGCCGCGCCTGCGATCCCGCGGGTTTCACGGGGGCGGTCCCTGTACGGACGAGACAGAGGTTGCAGCGCCGGAGGCTGGCGCACGCGCGGATTTTTTGTCACTAATTCCGGGATCGCCCGGACATCCGGGCCGGAAACCGGGAGGGGACAGTGGAAATCCGCGTACTCAAGATCATTCTGGTCGTCTTCGTGGCCCTGCAGGCCTTTCTTTATGCCACTCAGAACATCGTTAATCTGGATGCCGCGTATCAGGCCGTCGCCTATGTCACCGGCAATACGGGCCACGAGGTCTATCCGGCCTCGATGGGGCCCGCGCTCGGCCACCCGGCGCTGGTATGGACCGCGTTGATCCTTATCCTGACCGGCGAATACGCCGTCGCCGTGCTGGCGGGCAAGGGCGCGTGGGATCTCTGGCGCGCCCGCCGGGGTCCGCCGGACGAGTTCTACCGCGCCCGGAAGTTCGCCGTGCTGGGCTGCGGCATGGCGTTGATCGTCTGGTTCGGCCTGTTCAGCGTCATTGGCGGCGCCTATTTCCAGATGTGGCAGACGGAGGTGGGCACGAACTCGCTGCAGGGTGCCTTCTGGTATCTGATGAACAGCGGCCTCGTCCTGCTGTTCGTGAACATGCGGGACGAGTGACACCGGCCGGCATCGATCGGGATTCATCTTCTTTTCCTGTCATCCTCGGGCGGAGCATTTACGGCGGCCGCGCCGACGGAAAATGCGGAAACCCGGGGAGCTGTTTCCGTTTACTGAGAAGTGGCTCCCGGTTTGCGGGATAGGGTTCCCGGGGGTCCGCAGGCTCCCGGCCTTATGCCGGAAGCCGGCGGCTCCAGGGTGACATGAAAAGGCCGGTATGAGGATATTCCGCCTAGGCCCGAACGGAAGCGCGCGCCTTCCTGCCGTTCCCTTTCGCCGCGCCGGCGCGGCCATTACCGCCTTTCCCGCCGGCGCTCCGGCCGCTGCCCTCACCGCTTTCGCCGCCTTCGGGGCGGGCCGCGCTTGCCGCCTCCTTCACCGCCGACAGCAATTGCTTGAGCGTGAAGGGCTTGGGCAGGAAATGCATGTCCTCGGAGCTTTCCATGTCCTTGCGGAAGCCGGTTTCCGCATAACCGGACATGTAGACGATGGGCAGGTCACCGTCCTTTTCGCGGATCTTCTTGACCAGCGCCGGGCCGTCCATCACCGGCATCACGACGTCGGTGACCAGGAGGTCGATGCCGTCCTCCCGGCCCTCCATCACTTCCAGCGCGTCCTCGCCATTGGGCGCTTCGAGAACCTCGTAGCCCCGGCTCTTGAGGGCCCGGGCGGCGAAGGTGCGCACGGTGTCCTCGTCCTCCACCAGCAGGATGGTTTCCCGGCCCGTCAGGTCGCGGGCGGGCCGTTCGGCCTCCTCCGCGGCGGACGGGGCCTCTTCGGCGGCCTCGGCATGACGCGGCAGGTAGATGCGGAACGTGGTGCCCCGGCCCACCTTGCTCTCGGGAAAGATGAAACCGCCCGTCTGCTCGACAATTCCGTACACGGTGGAAAGACCGAGGCCCGTGCCCTCGCCCACGCCCTTGGTGGTGAAGAAGGGTTCGAAGATCTTGCCCAGCACGTCCTCGCTCATGCCGGTGCCGGTATCGCTCACCTCCAAGGTCACATATTCGCCCTTGGGGATCACCGGCCCCTCGGGCAGCGGCGTGCCGTCGCTTTCCACCTTGCCGGTGCGGATGGTCAGCTTGCCGCCCTCGGGCATGGCGTCCCGGGCGTTGACCGCCAGATTGATGATGACCTGCTCGAGCTGTCCCCGGTCCACCTTGACGAGCCCCAGATCCCGCCCGTGAACCATTTCCAGCTTGATGCGCTCGCCCAGAAGGCGGCGCAGCAGGATCGACAGATCGGCAAGAGCGTCCGTAAGCTGAATGACCTGCGGGCGCAGGGTCTGCTGACGCGAGAAGGCCAGGAGCTGACGGGTCAGATTGGCCGCGCGCGTGGCGTTCTGCTTGATGTGATTGAGATCCTTGAACGACGGATCGCCCACCCGGTGGCGCGACAGCAGGAGGTCGCTGAAACCGATGATGGCGGTCAGCAGATTGTTGAAATCATGCGCGATGCCGCCCGCGAGCTGACCCACGGCCTGCATTTTCTGGGACTGCGCGAACTGCATTTCCAGATTGCGCTGCTCGGTGATGTCCACGAGATAGAGCATCGCCCCGGCCGGCCGGCCCGGGCCGCCGGGCATCAGGCTGGCATGGACGAGCGCCGCCCGCCCGTCGCCGGCCAGCCTGGCCTCCAGCGGTTCGGCCGCGGGTTCGCCCTGCGCCAGCGACTCGAGCAGGCTTTTCAACGCGTCCCGGTGCTCCCCGGCGAACAGGCCGGCAAGGCCGGAGCCGGACTTTACCTCGCATCCCGTCAATTGCTCCGCAGCCTGATTGGCCTGAACGATGCGCCCTTCGAAATCGGTAAGCAGGATGGCCACGGGCGCCTTGTCGAAGAAGGCGGCGAAGCGGGCGATGGCGCTTTCGGCGTCTGCTGCGGCGGCCGCGCCTTCGCTCCTTGTGTGCAGATCGCCGGCGATATGGGTGTCCGGCGCCACGGCGCACAGAAAATCGCCATTTTCATTCCCCTCGCCGTCATCGCGCGTGAGCAGCACATGGACGGGCACGGCCTTGCCGTGGCGCCTGCGCAGGCGCAGCGGATGCCAGCGGCCCACGGGCACGCGCTCTCCGCCGTCGCCCGGCAGCAGGGTCTCGCCGTGATAGAACATGTCGCGCACGGAAAAGGGTTCGGAGATGCGCGCCAGGCCGCCGGCCTCGTAGCCCAGTTCCTTCTCCAGCGGGGCGTTGACGAAGCCGACGCGCCCTTCCCCGCTCATGGTGAACAGGCCCAGCGGCATGCCGTCGAGCCGGGCGCGGAGACGCTGGATCGTCCGGTCGAGTTCGGCCTTTTCCGCGCCTGCGTCCCGGTGGGCGCTGGCGTCCACGATGCGCCAGGAAATACGGTTGTTCGCGCCCTCCAGCGGCTGCACCTCGACCCAGAAC
>JBKHIN010000395.1:0-3049 GCA_046538635.1 Alphaproteobacteria bacterium | reverse complement strand
TTGCCGAAGCGCGAATAGATGAAGCCCTCGTCCTCGCCCTCGAAGCGCGCCTCGGCCTGTTCGGCGCTGTCATAGGCATAGCCGGAGGTGAGGAACAGGCCTTCGGAAACCTCGCCGAAATTCGAGCGCATGGTGCCGCCGCGCACGAGGCGGGTGGCCTCGCGCCAGTTGGCGGATTCGGGGCGGGATCGGGTGTTCATGGAGGCTCTCCTTCTCCGGCGGCTTGCGGTGGCATAAACTCCCCGGAGCGGGGCGGGGCCGGAAAGCGGCAGGGAAGGATCGCCGTTTCAGCCCGGCCTTTTAGCGGCGGCCCTCGTTGCCTTTGGCCTTTCGGCGAGGGCCGGTCACGATCCGCATGGCCGCAAGCCGGCCGGCACAAATCGCCACGCTGATTTGTCAGTTAGAGGGCAGCAGGGTGAGAGCGTCAAGGGGCTTCCAATGACATCTGCCCATCTGGTGTCATCCTTGGGGCGCGCCGACTTGTCCGCCGAAGCCTTGGCGAAGGCGGAAGGCGCGATCCCGAGGATCTTCGCAGCACAACCCCTGTGGCAGCAGACCAAGATCCTCCGGACCGCGCCTGTCCCCGGCCTGACCGGGGACCTGCGCGGCCGAAGGATGACAAGATCAATAGGTAAACCCTGACCAAAGCCAGTTGGTATAAGGAGCCGTCATGTCCCAAACCATTCCCGTGGCCGTCGTCCAGGCCGCCAGTGTCGCGTTCGACCGTGAGCGGAGCATTGCGAAGCTCGCCGGTCTTGCCGCCGACGCCGCGCGCAAAGGCGCGAAGCTGGTGCTGTTTCCGGAGGCCTTCGTGCCCTGCTATCCGTGGGGGACGGATTTCGGTGCGCGCATCGGTCAGCGTTCGGACGAGGGACGGCGCTGGTATCAACGCTATCACGAGAACGCCGTGGACGTTCCGGGTCCGCATACGGAGCGTATCGGCAGGGCGGCGCGGGACAACAAGATTTTCCTCGTTGTTGGCGTGATCGAGCGGGGCGGGCGCACGCTTTATTGCACGGTGCTGTTCTTCGCGCCCGACGGCACGCTGATGGGCAAGCACCGCAAGGTGATGCCCACGGCGATGGAACGCCTCGTCTGGGGCTTCGGTGACGGCTCCACCCTGCCGGTCTTCGACACGGAACTGGGGCGGCTGGGCGCGGTAATCTGCTGGGAGAACTACATGCCGCTGATGCGCATGGCGATGTTCGACAAGGGCATCGAGCTTTACTGCGCGCCCACGGCGGACGGGCGCAGGACCTGGGCTTCCTCCATGCAGCATGTGGCGCTGGAGGGCCGCTGCTTCGTGCTGTCGTGCAACCAGTTTTCCCGGCGCCGCGACTTTCCGCCCGACTTTCCCTGTGTGCAGGGCGACGATCCGGACACGGTGATGATGACCGGCGGCAGCTGCATCGTGGACCCGATGGGGCAGTTTCTGGCGGGCCCGGATTACGAGGGCGAGTGCATCCTCACCGCGGAACTGGACAAAGGCGCGATCGCCCGCGGCAAGTATGATTTCGACGTGGCGGGCCATTATTCGCGGCCCGACATTTTCCGCCTGCATGTGAACGAAAGCGCCACACCGCCGGTGGTGGCCTCGGCCCGCGCTCCGGGCGACCCGTTCGCAGAGGAAGAGGGCTAGCCCCACCGCGGCCCGACTGTGTCCGGACCGCCAGCCCGGGCGGGCCGTTGCCCGGATGCCCCGCCGCCGCCCTTGGCCGCCCGGGGGCCGCATGATATTCTCGCGTTGCAAGAGAGGGGAAATCTCACAACCAGCCCGGCAGCAAACAAGCCGGACGGGGGTGCATGTGCGCCCGCCATGTCAAGCGTAACCGGAAGGGCGCCTTCCGGAAGTGGGGGAAAGTATGGACGAGAATGCCTGGACGCTGGCGGCGATCGCCGACAGGCTCGAAACGATGGCCGCGCAGGTTGTGGGATTCGGTCAGCTGGTGCAGGCCGCTTATATTCTGGGCGCGGTCGTCACCGGCTTCGTGATCGCGCTGATCGTGAACTGGAGAGCGAAAGGGGAGCTCCAGCGGGTCCCCTATTTCGTCTTTACCCTGACCTTTGCCGTCGTGGGAGCGGCGGCCGGCTTTACCTGGTTCTGGGGGCTCCGGGCCATGGAGAACGAGGTTCTCTGGGTGATCGTGGCCATCAATCTCATCACCTCCCTGCTGATCGGCTACGGCTACGGCGCGATCTCGGCGGCGCGGAGCCGGGACGCCTTCAATGCCAATGTCGGGGCCCTGATCGCGCTGATCCCGTTCCTGAACCTGTTCCTGATCTTCTGGCCCTCCCGGCAAAAGGAATCGCCCCGCCGGATCAATGCGGTGCCGGTGCCCCGGGGCTGGTTCGGCGTGTTTCTGGGCCTGCTTTTGCTCGGCCTGTATGTGGCCCTCGATTACGGGCACCGGATGCAAGCGAGGATCACCGCCGAGGAGGCGCAGAAAACGGCCGACCCGGCCAAGAGCATGGCGTTTCTGATCCGCACGCGGGGGCTGGAGGAGACGCTCGAGATCGTGGCGAGGGAGGGCAACAAGCGCCTGCCCGTGCAGATCGACAAGGTGACGCGGCTGGCGACACTGTCCGCAGACGGAAAGGTCCTCTCGCGCACCTATATCGTTTCCCTGGAGGAGGTAACCCCCAATCCCGAATTCGAGAAACTCGTGGTGAGAGCCTTGTGCGCCTACAAGCCCTTCGTGCCGCTGCTGCGCGAGGGCGCCACCATCGAGGAAATCTACAAGAAAACGGACGGCACGCTGATCGCGAAATACACGGTCACCCAGGAGAAATGCGACGCGCTGACGGAAGGCAACTGAGGGCGGCCCACGGGTCCCGCCGCTTGCGCCGGGCCGAAGCGTCCGCCCTGCGGCCCGAAGCCTTTCGGCGGTGATCGCGCCGTGGAAGCCATGTCGCGAGGTGCTTGGCGGCTTTCGCGGCTCGTGCTAATTTCTCGCCTTCTTCATCTGCGCCTGTCCGGACAAAAAACTACGCCCTTTTCCCGGACATGCGTTGGCGGGTGTAGCTCAGTGGTAGAGCTTCAGCTTCCCAA
>JBKHIN010000394.1:0-3067 GCA_046538635.1 Alphaproteobacteria bacterium | reverse complement strand
CGCCGCAGGCCAGCCCGACGGCGGCGGCGAGCCACATCCCCGCACCGGTCGTCAGCCCACGGACGCTTCGCTTCCCGGCGATGATGGTGCCCGCCGCCAGCACGGCGCCGCCGCCTGCCACGCCCCGGACCACGTCGAAGACGGCTTCCTCCGGCGCCTCCGCGCGCTGAAAGTAGTCCCGCGTGAGCAGGGCGAAGGCGGCCGCCGCCAGCGAGACCAGGATATGGGTGCGCAGGCCCGCCGGCTTGTCGCGCGTCTCCCTTTCCAGGCCCAGAATCCCGCCGAAGAAACAGGCCAGAAGGAGGGCGATCGACACCGATTGAAGCGGCAATTGTGAAAACGCGGAAATTTCCTCTGCAAAGCCAGCGTCCATCCGGAACCTCTCTTGCCGCCTGCGAAGCCGTCCGCGCCCATGACGGCCCGACAGTGTAAGGGAAACGTTATGACGGAAAACCGGATTCGCCGCATGCCCGTGGTGAACGACGACAGGAAGCCGGTGGGGACCGTCTCCCTGGGCGATCCTGCCGTACACGAATCTTCCGGCGCGGGCGGCGAGGCGCTGGCCGCCATTTCCCGTTGAGGCCGCGCGGCAGGACCGGGCCGGACCGGGAGAGCCGGTCCGGTTCGGCCCTTTTACCTTTGGGCAAGAAACGGTCTTTAATACCCTCCATGAAGGCAAGCGGCAGGCTGAAAGCATGACGTTCGATCCCGGGAAGGCGATCAGGGACCCTTCCGCGTATTATCGCCATCCGCAGCAGGTGCTTGACGACGACCGGCTGACCGGGGACCAGAAGCACCGGGCTCTCAAGACGATGGAGGCCGACGCCATCGAGCTGATGACGGCCACCGAAGAGAACATGGGCGGCGGCGAAGACAGAATGGACCTGGAAAGCATCCGGGCCGCGTTGCGCACCCTGGAAACCTCTTCCTGACCCCGGCCGGGCGCGCCGCACGCCGTTCCCCCCTCCTCGCGTGCCCGGAAAATGTCACGGGCTCAATATGAGTAAGTTATTCATTACTGCGCTGCAGCACCGGCGCCGCGCGGAGCCGCTCTGTTCCTGCGCGGACGGCGCGTGCGCGGCGCAACGTATGAACAATTATGATTATGAGTAAGTTTCCGATTGTCATCTTGTTCATTACGCGAATTTTCTTGAGAGCCTTTTAACCCGGTGTTAGGCGAACCTTCTATAGCGTTTCCGAGCTTCGGAGGTAGCGATTATGGATAGTGATCTTGTTTACCAGGTTCAGGCCGAAATGCCGACACTGTACCGTTTCGCGCGTTCGTTGACTCACAATTCTGCACAGGCGGACGATCTCGTACAGGATTGCATGGAACGCGCCATCTCCAACATTCACCAGTTCCGTCCGGGTACGAACTTGCGGTCATGGCTCTTCACGATCCTGAGCAATCTTCACAAGGACGAATGCCGCAAGCGCAGCCGCAGGGGCCGCCACCTGTCGATGGACGATTACCAGGACTTCATTCAGGTCCGCCCGAGGCAATCCGACCATCTGGAGGTGCGCAGCCTCATGTCGGCCTTCGGCAAACTGAACCGCTACGACCGCGAGGTGCTGATCCTCGCCGGGATACGCGGCATGAAATATGAAACCATTGCCTCCCGCCAGGAGGTTGCGGTGGGCACGGTCAAGAGCCGCCTCAGCCGCGCCCGGCAGAAGCTCAGAACCTTGATGGACGGCCCCGAGACGGAGACTCCCGCTTTCACATGACGCCGCCGGAGGCGACGGATTCCCCGGCCGGCGCACCCGCGGACGGCGGCCGGGACCCGCAGCATGCTCCGGGCGGGGCGGCATCCCGTCCGGAGATCAGTTCGCATACTGAATTCAAAGGAATGTCACGGTGGCGGCGCCGTTGGCAGGGGCTGAAGGAGCGCGTCCGCTATCTTTCCGAGGGCCGGCGCGGCCTTTGGGGCGTATCGGCCGCCGCCTTTCTGGAAAGTTCCGTCGTCCCCGTTCCCATCGAACTGTTCCTCATTCCCGCCTTCCTGGCCCAGCGGCGCCGGGCCATGCTTCTGGCGACGGCTGCGCTGGCCGGGTGCATCGCCGCATCGGCAGCGTTCTATGCCGTGGGCTGGCTTCTCTATGAAGCCGCGGGCGCGTCCATTGCCGGCTTTCTGGGCATCGAGGGGGAACTGCGCCAGTTCGGCGAGGATATCGGCCGCTACGGCTTCTGGCTCGTGTTCGCAATTTCCCTGCTCTCCATGCCCATCCAGGTCGCGACGCTGGGCAGCGGGATTTTCGGCTATTCCTTTCCGATGTTCCTCCTGGCGATCTTCACTTCCCGGATCATCCGGTTTCACGGGCTGGCGCTGCTTACGCTGCTGTTCGGGCGCGCCGTCCAGCGTTTTTTCGCCGGCCGGCATGTCCTGTGGCAGTTCGCCGGACTGGCGCTCACGCTGGGCGTTCTGGCGGCCATTACCTGGCTGATCGCGGCGGGCACGTGACCCCGTGCCGGATCGGAACATGAGACGGATACGCGCGTTCCGGTGATAACGGCTGTGGCGCCGACCCTGTTTCGGACTCTCTTCAACATGAAAGGGGGCAAGATATGTTTGACTACGGACGGATATTCACACCCCTGCTGGCCGGCCTGGCCGTGCTGCTGACGCCGCTCGCCGCACAGGCACAGGAACCCTACGCGGGGCGGCCGCGCCCTTCCCTCTAACGCCCTGGCGGGGAACATTCCGATGGCAGAAGAAACGCTCGCACCACAACCTCTTGACGTTCAGCACCGCTGGGTCCTCTGGTTCGCCGGCGGCCTGTCGCTGTTTGCCGGCGTTCTGGCGATCCTTTTCCCGTTCGCCGCGGCAATCGGGTTCGAGATTTTCCTGGGGGCCGCCTTGATCGTGGTGGGCGGCTTCGAGCTGGCGCGCGCCTTCTCCCTGCGCAGGACGGGCCGGATTGCGGCCGTCGCCCTGTTCGGCGTGCTGGCGCTGGCGGCCGGCGCCCTGCTGCTGCTGTTTCCGCTCCGGGGCGTGGCCGCGCTGACCATCGTCATCGCGGCGTTCCTGATTGCCGGCGGCCTCCTCAAGATCTGGGGAGCGCTGAC
>JBKHIN010000118.1:0-8083 GCA_046538635.1 Alphaproteobacteria bacterium | reverse complement strand
GCCATCGGCCGCGGCTGTCGCATCGGCGCCAATGTCACCATTGTCTGCGCCCTGATCGGCGACCGCGTGATCATCCATCCCTCTGCGGCCATCGGTCAGGATGGGTTCGGCTTTTCTATGGGCGCCGGGGGCCATACCAAAATTCCTCAGCTGGGCCGCGTCATCATCCAGGACGATGTGGAGATCGGCGCTGCAACCACCATCGATCGCGGATCGGCGGACGACACGGTCATCGGCGAAGGCACCAAGATCGACAATCTCGTCATGGTGGCGCATAACTGCCGCATCGGACGCCATTGCGTTCTGGTCGGCCAGGTCGGCCTCTCGGGCAGTACCGTGCTGGAGGATCACGTCGTCCTGGCCGGTCAGGCTGGAATTGCGGGACATCTGACGATCGGCGAGGGCGCCATCGTGGTGGCCCGGGCGGGCGTCTCCAACAGCCTGCCGGCCGGCGGCGTCTATGGCGGCCAACCGGCCAAGCCCGTAAATGAGTGGAAGCGGGAACTGGCCTGGCTTTCGGTCATGACGAAAAAGGCCCGGCAGGGCCGCAAGAAGAAAAGCGAGGACAAGGCGGATGACGAAGACCGCTGAAGACGAGGCGCGCGAATCCACGGAGGAGCGGCGTGGCGTCGATCTGGATATCGGCGACGTGATGAAACTGCTGCCGCACCGCTATCCGTTCCTGATGATCGACCGTATCGAGAACGCCATCAAGGGCGTGAGCGCCTGCGGCATCAAGAATGTGACCGTGAACGAACCATTTTTCGCCGGGCATTTTCCCGGCCACCCGGTGATGCCGGGCGTCCTTATGGTGGAAGCGATGGCCCAGACGGCGGCCGCCCTCGTCGCGCACACCCTTGGCGGCTTCGACCAGCAGGTCGTCTATTTCATGACCATCGACAGGGCCCGCTTCCGCAATCCGGTCAACCCCGGGGACTGCCTGCGCATTCCCGTGCGCAAGCTTCGCAACCGCGGACCGGTCTGGAAATTTCACGGCGAGGCGCTGGTCGGCGACAAGGTCGCGGCCGAGGCCGAATACAGCGCCATGCTCGTTCCCCGCAGCGGCGTGGAGTCCGCATGAGTGCAGTCCATCCCACCGCCATTGTCGAGGACGGAGCAACGCTGGGGGCCGGTGTGGAAATCGGTCCCTATTGTCATGTGTCCTCTGCCGCGGTGCTGGGCGAGGGCGTACGTCTTCTCTCTCATGTGGTCGTGGGCGGAGAAACCCGTATCGGACCGGAGACGCTGGTCCACCCCTTCGCCGCGCTGGGCATGCCGCCGCAGCATGCCCGTTACCGGGGCGAGCAGGTCAGGCTCGAGGTCGGCGGACAGAACGTCATCCGCGAAAACGTCACCATGCACGCCGGCACGCCGGAAGGCGGCGGCGTCACGCGGGTGGGCAGCGGCGGCATGTTCATGGTCAACAGCCATGTGGCCCATGACTGCACGGTCGGCGACGGGGTGGTGTTCGCCAACAACGCCACGCTGGCCGGGCACGTCCAGGTGGGCGAGGGGGCCTTTCTGGGCGGCCAGATCGTCATTCATCAGCGTACGCGAGTGGGCGCCTGGGCCTTTCTGGGCGGCATGGCGGGCCTGGACGGCGACCTCATTCCCTACGGCATCGTGCGCGGGGCGCCCGCCTATCTCGCCGGGCTGAACATCATCGGCATGCGCCGCCGCGGTTTCACGCGCGAGCGCATCCGGGCCATGCGGGAGGCGTACCAGATGCTGTTTTTCGAACCCGGTTCCATGCACGAACGCCTTGCCCGCGCCCGGGAAGCCTTCGAGGGCAATGACGACGTAAAGGAAATCCTGGATTTTCTGAGCGCCCCCGCCAAACGGCCCCTGTGCACCCCGCTCAAGCATCGCATGTTCCAGTCCCATGACGGCGGGTGACAGCGGACAGGGGCTCCCCAAGGTGGCGATCATCGCCGGCGGCGGCACCCTGCCGCTCCAGCTTGCCGACGCCTGCAGGCGCACGGGCCGTCCCTATCTGGTGCTGGCGGTGGACGGATTTGCGGACGAAGGCGTGTCGGCCCATCCCCATGAGCGGGTGGGCCTGGCGTCTTTCGGCCGCGCCTTCAAGCTGATGCGCGCCGCGGACTGCGAGGCGATGGTCTTTGCGGGGATCATCTCACGGCCCGATTTCTCCAAAATCAAGCCGGATCTCGTGGCGCTGAAGCGGATACCGCGCATCGTCCGCGCCGCGCGCGGCGGCGATAATCAGCTTCTCGGCACCATCGTCTCCATCTTCGAGGAGGACGGCTTCACCGTTCTGGGCGCGCATGAGGTGGCGCCCGACCTGCTCGCTCCCGAAGGCGTTTTCGCAGCCCGTGAGCCGACAGAGGAAGACCATGCGGATATTGCGCGCGGCATCGAGGTGGTGCGCGCGATGGGCAACTTCGATATCGGGCAGGGTGCGGCCGTCTGCGACGGGCTTGTGCTGGCGGTGGAGGCGGCGGAGGGAACCGACCGGATGCTGGAACGCTGCGCGACGCTGCCCCGGCAAATGCGGGGTACGGAGAAAAAACGCAAGGGCGTCTTCGTGAAGGCGCCGAAGCCGGGGCAAGAGCGGCGCGTCGATCTTCCCACCATCGGTCCGCGCACGGTGGAAAGAGTGGCGGCTGCCGGTATGGCCGGGATTGCGGTGGAAGCGGGCGGCACGCTGATACTCGACCGGGAGGAGACGGTGGCGCTTGCCGATGAGGCCGGGATCTTCCTCTATGGCTTCGCGGCCGGGGAGGGCGCCGATGAACGCGCCTGAAGCGGCCCGGAATGAGGCCGGATCGCCGCATATCATGATCGTCGCCGGGGAGCCCTCGGGCGATGCGCTGGGCGCGCAGCTCATGACCGCGTTGCGCAAGCTGACCGGGGGCGCCGTGGAGATCACGGGCGTGGGCGGTGAGCTGATGCGCGAGGAAGGGCTCACTTCGCTTTTCGACATTTCCGATACATCCGTCATGGGGCTGAGGGAAGTGGTGCCCAAGATCCCGGTGATCCTGCGCCGGGTGCGGGAGACGGCGGATGCGGCGGTCCGTACACGTCCGGATGCGCTGGTGCTCATCGACAGTCCGGATTTCACACACCGGATTGCGCGCCGGTTGAGCCGCCTTGCGCCGGAGATCAAGGTCATCAAATATGTGGCGCCGCAGGTCTGGGGCTCACGGCCCTGGCGCGCGGCCAAGCTGGCGGAAATGGTGGATCATCTGCTGGCGCTGCTGCCTTTCGAGCCCGCCTTCTTCGAAGCTTACGGTCTGGACACGCATTTCGTCGGCCATCCGGTAACCGAAAGGGTCGAAAAAATCGGTGGCGGCGCGGCGTTTCGCGCACGCCATGATATTCCGCCGGAAGCGGGGTTGCTGTGCGTTCTGCCGGGCAGCCGGGCCAACGAAGTGCGCTTTCTGGTTCCGGAATTCCGGGAAACGATCCGCCTGGTGAGCAAATCGGTGCCGGACCTTGTCACGGTGACGCCGGTGGTGCCTCATGTCCGGGAATCGCTGGAAACGGCCTTTGCCGGCTGGCCCGTGCGCGCCGTCGCCGTGGGACAGGACGAGAAATTCCAGTGCTTCGACGCCGCGGATGCGGCGCTGGCGGCGTCGGGCACGGTGACCACGGAGGTGGCGCTGGCCCGCGTGCCCCTGGTCTGCGCCTACAGGGTGGGCTGGCTCACCTCGGCCATCGCGCGCCACTTCATTACCACAAAGTTCGTTACCCTGATCAATCTGATCCGCCATGAGGGCGTGGTGCCGGAATTCGTCCAGGAAGCCTGCCTGGCGCCCGAGATGGCGGAGGAATTGTGCCTGCTGCTCACCGATCGGAAGGCTGCGGCCCGTCAGGTCGCCGAACAGGACGCGGCGCTGGCCGAACTGGGGCTCGGAGAAGAGCCGCCTTCCCTGCGGGCGGCACGGGCGGTGCTGGGCGTCATCGGCACGCCCAACTCGCCGGCAAAACTGGCGCGGCGCGAAACGGTCTCGGAATTTCCCTGAGGAGGGTGCGCCGCAGGCAGTAAGCCTGTTCACCCTCTTCCGCTCATCGCGATGATCTTCAGGATGCAGACACCGTCTTCGCTGCTTCCTCCACGGGCAGCCCGGCCTGCTTCCAGTCCACCTTGCCGGCCGCATAATCATAGACCCGCTCGTAGCCCAGTTTCTGCATCCTTTCGGCGGCTTTCGGCGAGGCGTCGCAGTCCTCGTTCATGCAGTAGACGATTACCGGCTGATGCTTCGCCGGCAGCACCGTCTGGATCAGCTCCTCGAAGTTCCCGCCCACGGGAACGTTGATCGCGGACGGAAGGTGAAATTCCTTATACTGATCCTGATCCAGCACTTCCACGATGACGGCGGCGTTTTCATCCATCATCCGCTTGACCTGATCCCGGTCGATTTCAGTCATGGGCCTCTCTCCGCATTCGCTTGCGTCCGCCGGAACGGCGTCGCTGACCGGGAAACGGAGCCGCGCGGCTCATCGTTCCGCCCGTGGCGGGCGTGTAAAGAATTTCTGCAGGACCGTTTCCAGATCGGTCGGCTGGACGCCGAGCGATCTCAGTCCGGGCAAATCCGGAGACGCCACACTGTCATGCTTCATCAAGGCGAGCTGGCTGCGCGTCAGCGGCGGGGAGGGGAGGGCGCTGGCCGCCGTGACCAGCGCTTCCCATCCCGCGAACGGAAAGGGCACCAGCGGACGGCGGTAGCCGGTAACATCCATGATCCGTTCCACCAGGCCGCGATAGGTGAAGATGGTGGGGCCGCCGAGTTCGTACACAGGCTCCACCCGCCGCTTTCCGGACAGGGCGTTTGCGGCCGCTTCGGCGACATCCTCCACGTAAACCGGCTGAAGGCGGGTTTTGCCCCTGCCGAACAGCGCAAAGGCGGGAAACCGCTTCAGGAGCTGAACCAGGTTGCTGAGAAAGGCGTCGTCCGGCCCGAACATGGCGCTGGGGCGGAAGATCGTCGCGCCGGAAAAGGCGGTCCGCACGGCGTTCTCCCCCTCGCCGCGGCACCGTTCATAGTGCGACGGCGCCGCCGGGTCGGAGCCGATGCCGGAGATGTGGAGAAGGTGTTCCGTACCCAGACTCTGGGCCGTGCGCGCAACCCGGCGGGCGCCCTCCACATGGACCGAGCGGAAGCTGGCGCCGTGGCCTTCCACGTAAAGCGACACCGCATTGACGACGGCGCGCGCCCCGCGCACCGCCTCCTCGACCGAATCCGTATTCTGGACATCGGCCTTCACCGCTTCCAGGCGCCCCGGCGCGCCGGGTGGCGGTTCCACACGGTCCGGGTGACGGACGGCGGCGCGAACGGACGCGCCCCGTTCCAGCAGCCGGGCGGCGATCCTGCGGCCCAGAAAGCCCGTGCCCCCGAATATGGCGACGTCGATTTCGGCCACGTTGCTGCCCTCAGTCCCCGGTCAGCCGGTCATGGGTGTACACATAGTCTTCGCCCGGCGCGGCCTGATGGCACTGGATGCAGCTTGCGACGCGCCCGGCGAGCTTCATGTCCTTGGGGCTGGTCTGCAGCGTGCCGTCGGCGTTGTACTTGGCCCAGAACCAGTTCTCATGCTCCGGGTCGTATCCTTGCTCACGCCTGTACATAATGGTGATGGCGCCCAGGTTTTCGTCCGGATTGTTCGACACCTTTTCCTTCGAGATATCGGGCCCGCCGTAATTCCTCTTCACCATGGCGATGCCCGTGTGATCGCCCACCTCGACATTGCCTTCGAGCGTCACGAGGATGGCGCCGTGCGGCTCCTGCCCTTCATAGGGCACGGCGAGAATGGCCCGTGGGCCGACGAGCCGCTCCCGTTCCAGCGCCTTCCACAGTTTGGCGGCATATTCCGTGTCTTTCTTGCCGCCGAAATCCGGCGCCTTTTCCTGGCCGGTGGCGGGGAAGCTGACGGGCAGCAGCGCCGCGGTCAGCAGCGCGGCGCCGGCAGCAAGGGGGATCGCAACACGAAATTTCATTGATGCGTCTCCTGAGATGGCGCTCCCGTGAAACGCACCGGGAGATCGCAAGTTTCGCGGGTAACTGCCGGACGCAAACTCGCAAACTGACCGGATGGCGGATTTATCCGCCGGGGCCGCAATCGATGCAGCGCGGCGGCGGCCGGGGGCCCATATCGAGTGCGTAGTTCAGGTCCCGCAGCGCCGTGCGCACCCCTTCTTCGAGGCAGGGGTGATAAAACGGCCGTTCGATCATCTGGGACACCGTAAGCTGGGACTGATGCGCCCAGGCCAGCAGGTGCGCCAGGTGTTCCGCCCGCGGACCGATCATCTCCGCGCCGAGAAAGCGGCCCGAATTGCGCTCGCCATAGACCCGCAGCAAGCCTTCCCCGGCGGCAATGACCCGCGCCCGGCCCTGGTCGGACCATTCCAGCCCCGCAGCCTCGAAATCCGCCCGCCGCGACGTGAGTTCACGGTGGCTTTCGCCCACCATCATGATCTGCGGGTCGGTGAAGATTACGGTAATGGCGGAGCTTTTTGAAAAACGGCGCATCTCGGAATAATGGCCGGCATTGTAGCCGGAGACGAAGCCTTCGTCCGCGGCCTCGTGCAGAAGGGGCAGGCGGTTGTTGGCGTCCCCGGCGATGAAAATGTGCGAGCCGCCGCAGCGGCCATTGTGCAGATCGTAGAATGGCACACCCTGTTCGTCCCGCTCCAGCGACGTGTTCTCCAGTCCCAGATCGTCCACATTGGGCCGCCGCCCGGTGGCGATGAGCGCCACCTCGAAGGACCGCGACTCGCTGCCGCCGCCCCCGTCGAATTCCACTTCCACGCCGTCGTCCGTCCGGGCGCACCGGGTCACGTCCGCATCGGGATAAAACTCGAAATCCTCCCGGAAGATCGCCCGCGCCGTTTCCAGCACATCCGGGTCGGACAGGGGGCCCACCAGGTCGTCCTTGCCGAACAGCGTCATGCGCACGCCCAGCCGGTGAAGCGCCTGGCCCAGTTCGAGGCCGACCACGCCGGCGCCGAAAACGGCGACGGAGTCCGGCAAATCCTCCCATTCGAAAACATCGTCGCTCGTCACCAGCCGGTCGCCGAAATCCTCGAACATGGGCAGCACGTTCGGCCGCGACCCCGTTGCGATGACGATGCGCTCGGCAACGATGCTGTCGCCGTTGCTCAGCGCCAGCTCATGGTCGGAGACGAACCGGGCGGCCGCCTTCACCCGATGCGCCTCGGGCCAGTTCTCGATGGCGTCGAGCACATAGCCGACGAAGCGGTCCCGCTCCTGCCGGACGCGCTCCATGACCGCCGCACCGTCAATGTCGGGCTTGCCGAAGTGGATGCCGAAAATGTCCGCGCGGGCGCCGCTATGAGCCGCGTCGGCCGCCGCAATGAGGAGTTTCGACGGCATGCAGCCGACGCGCGCGCAGGTCGTGCCATAGGCGTCGCCTTCGAGGATCGCGATCGAGTCGGTAACCTTGGCGGCTTCGTGGTAGGCGCGCATGCCGGCCGTGCCCGTTCCGATGATCGCGATGTCGACCTTGCGAGTACTCATCGTCAGCTTCCCTCGAATGTGGACCGGGCATGCGAGCATATGCCGCCCAGCGTCACAGGTGGACCTCCGCCGCCGAAGTTTCGCCTCCGGTCACGGAAAATTCAGCCGGCGGCCCGGGCGGGCGTTCCCGGGACAAAATCGCGGATCGAGGTTACCGTTTTCGAAGCACCGGCAGCAAAGGGCAGAAGGCACCGTCTGGAGCCAGGGACAGACGGCGCAAATCGGGGATTCGATCCGGTCCGGGTCCGGCGGATCAAGGGAAGGTCCGGCAGCGCGGCCCGGCGTATTGCGGACCGCCCTTGCACTGTTTGCTCTCTCAGCGTGCCAGCAGGGCGAAGACGAATCCGCCCAGCAGGCCCGCAAGCCCGCGGCGCAGCCAGGCCGCGGCAGTGAGCGGTTTGCGCGGCGCCTGGTTGTCGTTCGCATGGGGGCGCGTGCGCCACCATGTGTCCATACGGAAGACGCGGCGCACACGTTCGCCGATGGTCTCTTCTCCGGGCCTGTTTGGCTGTGTGGGTTTCCTGTCCGATGGCAGCATCGGAAGCTCTCCGTCACAGGGGACGAGCGGCGCTGCGGCCCTCATC
>JBKHIN010000393.1:0-3078 GCA_046538635.1 Alphaproteobacteria bacterium | reverse complement strand
CAGCGCGGCTTCCGCCGCCGCCACGGCTCCGCCCACGGTCGCGCGCGTGCGCTTCACCAGCGCCTCGCTCCACGGAAAGCCGATGCGCCGCATGGCCTTGCCATCCAGCGCGCCGCCCTCGAAGGCCTCGACATACTCTTCCGCGTGGGCGCGCTGCACGTCTTCGGCACGGGCGAGCGGCGAGGCGTGCAGATATGCCTCCTCGATCAGGTCCTCCGCCAGCAATTGCTCGCGCAGCAGCGGATATTTGCGGCGCGGAAACCGGTGCCCCGGCGGCAGGGGCAGCGCGAACCTGTCGGAGTAGAAGATTTTCATGCAGGACCCGGCGGAAAGCGAATGAGTTGCGGACAAGCATATAGGAGGATTGCCTTCGGCGGCCATGCGGCCTGTGTTCGGGCTTCTTTCGCTCTCAAGGTTCACACGAAGGCACAAAGAACCCGCAAAGGTCACCAAGGGCGGGCCTTTTTAAAGCGAGGAAAGCTTTGTGTTCTTTGTGCGCCCTTCGTGTCTTCGTGTGAACATAGAGGTCTGAAACCGGGAGGGACTTACGAACAGTCGGAAAATCCTCACCCGGTAATCAAATGTTTCACACCTTCGGCAGCTTGTGGCCCTTCGGGTCGCCGCCCGCCTCGCGGATGGCCTCCGCGTAGGCCGCGTTGGAGCGGTATGGGCCCATGGGCTTGAAGTCGCTCCATTTGGCGGGCACCACCTTGCCGCCCGTCTTGGGCATCACCTTGCAGGGTTCGCCGTCGCGCCCGATGATGGGGATCGCCCGGTTGGCCCGGCTGAACACCCGGCGCATGCTGACGGACTGGTCGATATAGGCCTGCCGCTCCTCCTCGTCGCGCTTGAACAGATATTCATAGGCCCAGATCAGTTGGCGGACGAATTCCGGCTCGGCGATGCGCAGATTGGAAAGCACCCAGCAGCGGTCCTCGAAGGACCAGTAATAGCTGACGCCCACGATCTCCTCCTCCCGCGTGAAATAGGGAAAGAAGGGAAAGGCGCGGCAGGCGATGGTGCGGTTATGCCGTTCGCAGAACTCCACGCCCTTGCACTTGATTGCCGTGCAGTGGTGGTGCAGGTCGTCCACGATCTTCTGCGAATGCGCATCCGTGGGCTTGTACTTGCTCCACAGGTCCGTGCGCTCCTTGAGCAGGCGGAATTCCTCCTTGTCCACCACGGGAATGGTGTGGTCCGTGCTGCAGCACAGGGCCTTGCCGCCGTTCAGCGGCGCGCAATAGCGCCCGCAATCATGGCGTTCGGAAATGGGCGCATCGAAACCTTTGTAGGCCTTGGCGAAGTGCTTTTTGCGGTTCATCGCTCACTCGCGGGAATTGGAATCATTCCGGACAATAACAGTTCAAGTCGGAATTAAAACAATTAACGGGGCCGGACATGCCGAGGTTCCGCGAGCCTCTCTTCGACCTCCTCCAGCCAGCGCCCGTGCAGCGCCGCAATGGCGGGAAACAGCGCCCGGCGAAGCTCCGTGCGCGCCCGCTTCGCCAGCTTCGCCGCCCGCGTGCGCTCGCCCGCCGCCAGCGCCAGACCGGCGCCGACAAGCGGTTCCAGATAGCGATCCTGAAAGACGGCAGGCCGGCGCCCTTCGATGAGCGTTCGCGCCATCTCCGGTTCCCGGCGCACAAAGAGATGGAAGGCGGCGGCCTCGAACGCCACGGGCGCGGCGATGGCCTCGGACATGCCCGAGGCGGTTGCCCGCAGAGCGTCGAGCCGCTGTTCCGCCAGCGCATTGTCGCCCGCGTCGAGCGCGGCCCAGCAGGCGAAATGGAGCGCGGCGGCCTTCTCCGGCGTGCCGGGACCTGCGGCCAGCGCCCTGTCGAGGAGCGCGGGCGGCCATTGGGCGGGCGGCGTGCCCGCGCGGGCGGCGGCGAGCAGTGACAGGTTCGCCGCCAGCGAGCGGGAGCGGCGATTGTCTTTCAAAAGGGTACGGATTTTTGCCCCGTCGCTGCCCATGCCCCGGTAGGCCCAGGGAACGGCCGTCGCCAGAAAGAGCGCGGCCGAAACGAGGCCGGTGAAAAGGGCGGCGCCCCGCAGGCTGCTTTCCGCCGTCAAGGCCACGGCCGCGGCCGCGGCGGCTCCGGCGAGTATGAGGGAGGACGCCGGGCCGCCCGCCGTCATCCATATGATCTGCCGGCGGACCGCCCTGCCCCCATGCGGGAGAGACAGGGTGAAGCCGCCCGGCACCGGGGCATTGAGGCGCAGACGCGGCCAGAACTTCCCGCGCCGCCAGTGCAGGCCCAGGGGACCGAAGATCATCAGCACGGGCCGCATTCCCGCCGCCAGGCCTCCAAGCACATGCCCCGCCTCATGCACGAGGATCGCCAGCGCGGGGGCCAGAACCATCGTGGGGGCCACGACGGCCCAGCCCGCCTGCGCGGCCCAGGCCGCGATCAGGCTGACCGAAAGCCAGCCCGTGATAACGGCGATGGCCGTCAGCACAAGGAAGACGAAAGCGCACACGGGCTCCCCCTGCCCCCGGCCGACTCAGAAGCCCTCGAGAGCGGCATAGCGGTTCCGGTGGAAGGCGGGCCCGCCGAACGCCGCTTCGGCCGCGGCGCAGCGCTTCAGATAAAAGCCGATATCGTGCTCGTCCGTCATGCCGATGCCGCCATGCATCTGGATTGCCTCGCGCGCGGTGAGGTGGAACGTGTCCGAGGCCCTGGCCTTGGCGAGGCTCGCCAGCAGGGGCACGGTGTTGGCGTTCTCGTCCACCGCGCTCGACGCCTCCAGAATGACGGAGCGCAAAAGCTCAAGCTCGGCGAACATCACCGCCGCCCGGTGCTGGAGCGCCTGAAAGCGGCCGATCGGGGCGCCGAACTGGGTGCGCTCCTTCAGATAGGCGAGCGTCATGTCGAACGCGCCCTGCGCCGAGCCCAGCATCTCGGCGGACAGCCCGATGCGCGCCCGGTCGAGAACCCGATCGAGCAGCGCAAAGCCGTTATCCGCCTCGCCGAGCACGTTCTCGCCGTTCAGCTTGACGCCGTCGAAGCGGATGCGCGCGGCGTTGCGGCTGTCCACCATGAAGGTCCGTGTACGGGAGATACCGGGCGCATCGGC
>JBKHIN010000117.1:0-8128 GCA_046538635.1 Alphaproteobacteria bacterium | reverse complement strand
CCTACGCACGGCGCGCTGCGGCCTCAAGGGCTCGCGCCGCCGCGGTTCACGAACACCCGGTCGTCGTACCGCAGGTGTCGCATTTCAGGCAGGTGCCGTTGCGCACCAGGGTCATGTGGCCGCAGCCCGCGCAGGGGTCGCCTTCATAGCCCTTCAGCCGCGCCTCGATCACCCGGCTTTGGCGGTCGGAGCCGGACGCGGGGGAGGCGGCGCGGTTGAGCCGTTCGTCACGGCTGCGCACGCTCACCTCGTCATGCATGGCGGCGACGTGAGTGGCCTCTCCGTCCGTACCCGTCATTTCACCGCGCATTTCCTCGTGGGTATGAACCATTTCGCCCTCACCGCCGACGAGCGACAGGTGCGGGCCGCTGCGCATATAGCCCGTGGAGGCGACCCGGCGCATCATGTCCTGCATCGCGGAGACATCGGGCTTGGACTCATCATCCCCGCCGCCCAGCGCCACATTGCTGTCCTCGGGCTGGACATGGGCAAGGTCGTGCCGGCTGAGATAGGAGACGGCCAGTTCCCGGAAGATATAGTCGAGCAGGGAGGTGGCGTTCTTGATGGTGTCGTTGCCCTGCACGACGCCCGAAGGCTCGAAGCGGGTGAATGTGAAGGAGTCGACGAATTCCTCCAGCGGCACGCCATATTGCAGGCCGAGGGAAATGGCGATGGCGAAATTGTTCATCAGCGAGCGGAAGGCCGCGCCCTCCTTGTGCATGTCGATGAAAATTTCCCCCAGCTTGCCGTCCTCGAATTCGCCCGTGCGCAGATAGACCTTGTGTCCGCCCACCACGGCCTTCTGGGTATAGCCCTTGCGGCGGTCGGGCAGGCGCCGGCGCTCGGCGGCCGCCCGTTCCACGATCTTCTCCACGATCCGTTCGGTGACGAACCCGGCCCGCGCGGCGGCGGGCTGATCGATCAGTTCCTCGGCCAGGTCCTCCGCCTCGTCCACATCGTCGAGAAGACGGCTGGCGAGCGGCTGGCTGAGCTTCGATCCGTCGCGGTAAAGCGCGTTCGCCTTCAGGCCCAGGCGCCAGGAGAGCAGATAGGCGTCCTTGCAGTCCTCGACGCCGGCGCCATTGGGCATGTTGATGGTCTTGGAGATGGCCCCGGAAATGAAGGGCTGGACGGCGGCCATCATGCGGATGTGGCTTTCCACCGGAAGGGATCGCCGCCCCGTGCGCCCGCAGGGATTGGCGCAGTCGAACACCGGCAGATGCTCGTCCTTCAGATGCGGTGCGCCCTCCAGTGTCATGGCGCCGCAGACATGGATGTTGGCCTTCTCGATGTCGGCACTGGAGAAGCCGAGGTCGGCAAGCAGATCGAACGCCGGGTCTTCCAGCTCTTCCGGGCCGATCCCCAGGACTTCGGTGCAGAAATCGAAGCCCAGCGTGTACTGATTGAAGGCGAAGCGGATGTCGAAGGCGCTGCCGAGGGACTGCTCCACGACGGCGAGCTTGTCTTCGGTGAAGCCGCGCGCCGTGAGGCTTTCGTGATTGACGGCCGGGGCCCCCTTTAACGTGCCGTGGCCGACGGCGTATGCCGCGATGTCCTCGATCTGTGCCTCCGTGTAGCCCAGCTTGCGCAGGGCTTCCGGCACCGTGCGGTTGATGATCTTGAAATAGCCGCCGCCCGCCAGCTTCTTGAATTTCACCAGCGCAAAATCCGGCTCCACGCCCGTGGTGTCGCAGTCCATCACCAGGCCGATCGTGCCCGTGGGCGCGATCACCGTCGCCTGCGCGTTGCGGAACCCGTGCTCCGAGCCCACCGTGATGGCCTTGTCCCACGCCTCCTGCGCCGCCATGACGATGTCCTTCTGCGGACAATTGGCGATGTCCAGCGGCACCGGCGGCGTGTGCAGATCCTCGTAGCCGAAGTCCTCGCCCTTCGCCGCGCGGCGGTGATTGCGCATGACGCGGAGCATGTTGTCATCGTTCAGCCAGAACTTGTCGAAGGGGCCGAGCTGACGGGCCATTTCCGCCGAGGTGGCATAGGCGACGCCGGTCATCAGGGAACTGATAGCGCCCGCCAGCGCCCGTCCCGCCTCGCTGTCATAGGGCAGGCCCGAGGCCATCAGGAGCCCGCCCAGATTGGCGAAACCCAGCCCCAGCGTGCGGTAGTCGTGGCTCAGCCGGGCGATCTCGCGGGAGGGGAACTGGGCCATGAGCACGGAAATCTCCAGCACCATGGTCCACAGCCTTGCGGCGTGCTCGAAGGCGGCGACGTCGAACGAGCCGTCCTCGTCGCGGAAAGCCATGAGGTTCAGCGACGCCAGATTGCAGGCGGTGTTGTCCAGAAACATGTATTCCGAACACGGATTGGAGGCGCGGATCTCGCCGCCGCCGGGGCAGGTGTGCCAGTCGTTGATGGTGGTGTGGAACTGGATGCCCGGATCCGCGCAGGCCCAGGCGGAGTAGCCGATCCGGTCCCACAACTCCCGCGCCTTCACCGTCTTCGCCACGCCCCCCGTCGTGCGCCAGGTCAGCTCCCAGTCCTCGTCCTTCTCCACGGCGTTGAGGAACTTGTCCGTGACGCGTATGGAGTTGTTGGAATTCTGTCCGGAAACGGTCAGATAGGCGGCCGAGTCCCAGTCCGCGTCGTAGGTTTCGACCTCGATTTCCGTATAGCCCTGGCGGGCGAACTGCACCACGCGCTGGATCGAATTCTCCGGCACGCCCGCCTTCTTGGCGGCGCGGATCTCCCGCCTCAGCGCCGGGTTCTTCTTCGGATCGAAACAGTCGTCGCCGTCCGCCTCGCAGTTCACGCAGGCGCGCATCAGCGCGGTCAGGTGCTTTTTCAGCGCCCGGGAGCCGGTGACGAGGGCGGCCACCTTGTGCTCCTCGGTGACCTTCCAGTCGATGAAGGCCTCGATATCGGGGTGGTCCACATCCACGACGACCATCTTGGCGGCGCGGCGCGTGGTCCCGCCCGACTTGATGGCGCCCGCCGCCCGGTCGCCGATCTTGAGGAAGCTCATCAGGCCGGAGGATTTGCCGCCGCCGGAGAGCGGTTCGTCCTCCGCCCGGATGTCGGAGAAATTGGTGCCGGTGCCCGAGCCGTATTTGAACAGCCGCGCCTCGCGCACCCACAAATCCATGATGCCGCCGTCATTCACCAGATCGTCGGAGATCGACTGGATGAAGCAGGCGTGGGGCTGCGGGCGCTTGTAGGCGCTGTCCGCGCGCATCATCTTGCCGGTCTGGTGGTTGACGTAATAGTGGCCCTGGCCGGGGCCGTCGATGCCGTAGGCCCAGTGCAGGCCGGTGTTGAACCATTGCGGGCTGTTGGGCGCGGCCATCTGGGCGGCCAGCATGTAGCGCAGTTCGTCATGGAAGGCGCGCGCGTCTTCCTCCGTGTCGAAATAGCCGCCCTTCCAGCCCCAGTAGGTCCAGGTTCCGGCCAGCCGGTCGAATACCTGCCGGGCGCTGGTTTCCCCGCCCGGGGCAAAGCCTTCGGCCTTGTCGTCGGCCGTGCGCCGCTGCAGCCATTCGGGCACGCCTTTTTCGGCGACCGGCTTCAGATGAGAGGGCACCCCCGCCTTGCGGAAATATTTCTGGGCCAGGATATCGCACGCCACCTGGCTCCAGGCCGCGGGCACTTCCATCTCTTCGAGGCGGAACACCACCGAACCGTCCGGATTGCGAATTTCGCTCGATCCGGTGCGGAAAGCGATGTCTTCATACGGGTCGCCATTGGCGGAGGTGAAGCGGCGTTGGATGCGCATAATTTCGGTCCCCGGTTGGTTCTTGCGGTATGCCTGCGCAAGAGCTTGTGTACGCGCCGGACAAACCGTTCCTGTCGCCGCCCGCGGCAACCGGGCGGCCGGAAGTCGTGATACCTTTTTCGAATGCTGCTCCGGGCCGTCCCCTGTCGTCCCTCAACCACAGCATATGGTGGGCCCTGTGCGCAGCGGACCCAAACTGTAGGGAAAATCCTCACGGCAGGCAAGATATTGTTATTGCTCTTCGCTGTGGACCTATATGTTGATAAGCTGAATTTGACTGTGTTTTCAGTGGCTTGGGCCGGGATATCGAAGTTGAAGGTGCGCACCGGCAAGGCGGAAACGAGGCGCGGAGGGTCCCGGCACGGAGCCTGCAACAGGCAATGCGGCGTTGGCCTTTCCGAAGGCCGGCTGCTGCGGCCGTTCATCCAATCCGGCGTCACCGCGCCGTGATCGGTCCAGGCCGCGGCGCGGAGAAGCCCATAGAGCGGCACGAATCAGAAGCCCGCGAGCGTTCGTTGCGGGGTGGACGCATGCATCCGCCGGTGCAATAGTCGCGGGCGATTCCGGTTGCCGAACCGCCTTCGCCTTGGCAAAAAGCGCGGTGCGAGCGATCAGTTGGGGCGCCGTCCATGCGATTTCTGAAACTGCTGTTCACCTGGTGGGATTCCGCGACCCTGGGCACTTTGCTGTTCACCTGGGCGCGGGGCCGGCTGGTCGGTACGGATGAACAGGGCAACCGGTATTACGAAGAAAAAAAGAAACGCAAGGGGGCGTACCGCAAACGGCGCTGGGTCATTTATAATGGCCCCGTTGAAGCCTCGCGGGTGCCCGCCGACTGGCATGCCTGGCTTCACTACACGGTGGATGAGCCGCCGGAAGAGGCCAATCTGACCGAGCGGCCGTGGATGAAGCCGCACCATCCCAATCTCACCGGGACGCCGATGGCGTACCGGCCGGAGGGCAGCTTGCACAAGTCCGGTCAGCGGCCGAAGGGAACGGGAGACTACGAACCCTGGGTGCCCGATGCGGGCCGGGGGGAGGAAAAGGACGGCAAGGGCACGGGCGGTCAGCCGGCCGCCTGATGAGTATGCCGGACGCCGGAGCAACTTGTGATCGGGGGCCGGCCGGGAAAGCCCGGCCCCGAAGCAGGAGGCGGGGGAAGGATGCAAAATAATGTGGTGGAAACCCTGATCGGCGCGGCCGTTATCGCCATTGCCGCCGTTTTCCTGTTCTTTGCCTATGGCACGTCCGATGAGGTGGACACCAACAAGGGCTACCGGGTGACGGCCCGGGTGAGCAACGCGGCCGGCCTGTCGCCGGGCACGGATGTGCGTATCGCCGGCGTCAAGGTGGGCACGGTCGTGGACTCGAAGCTGGACAAGGAAACCTTCGAAGCGGTGCTTACGCTCCATATCGACGAAAAGGTCAAGCTGGCCGAGGATACCTCTCTCTCCTGCGGTATCGAGAGCCTGCTGGGCGGCAATTACGTGGTCCTGCAGCCGGGCGCGGGGCTGGAGGCGGAATTCGGGGGCGAAGCCCAGTATCTGGAAGACGGCGACCAGATTGCCCTGGCGACGGGCTGTCTGGAACTGGGCTCGCTGATCGGTCAGATGGTATTCGGTACGGGTGAAGCTGCCGGAAAGAAGTAAAGAAGCGAGGGAAGAGCAGCGAGGAGCGAGAGGGTGTAGGATGCATTGAACGAAGTGAAATGCACGCCTGGCGCGGACGTGCATTTCGGGCTGCCCTCAACGCACCCTACATTGTCTGTCCTCGCTTCTGAAACAACAGGTGGGAAAGATGAGCATTCGCAAAGGCATACTCGCCGCCGTCGGGGCGGGTGTTCTCATGTGCGGTCCGGCCGCGCTCGCCCAGGAGGACGATGGCCCCACGAACATTCCGCAGAAGGTGGCCGTTCTGCGCGGGCTGGACAAGACCACGGCGCGGGTCAACCAGATGGCGGTGGAGGTCGGCAAGCCCTTCCGCTTCGGCGCGCTCAAAGTGGTCGTGCGCGCCTGCATGGCGCGGCCGCCCGAGGAACCGCCCGAGCACACGGCCTTTCTCGATGTCACGGAAATCAGTCCGGCAGGCGAGAAGTCGGAGGTGTTCAAGGGCTGGGTATTCGCCTCTACACCGGCGCTCAACGCGGTGGAGCACCCGGTCTACGACGTCTGGCTGATCAAGTGCCGGGGGAGCTGACGATCTCCAGGACCTCCGCCCCCGTCCGGTCCGGCGGCAGGGCCCGGAAATCGGCGCTGGCGTCCAGCGCCCGGTGCAAAAGGTCGTGATAGACGCCGCGCGGCAGTTCGATGGCGCCGAACTGGCGCAGATGGGCGGTCACGAACTGGGTATCCAGCAGCACGAAGCGGCCACGGATCAGGCGGGCCGCCAGATGGACGAGCGCGATCTTGCTGGCGTCCCTGGCCAGTGAGAACATGCTCTCGCCGAAGAACGCGCCGCCCAGCCGCACACCGTAGAGGCCGCCGACGAGGCGCTCTCCCGCCCAGCATTCGACGCTGTGTGCGCGGCCCTGCCCGGCGAGCGCACAATAGGCTTCATAAATGGGTGTGTTGATCCAGCTGTCGCCGCGGCCAGGCTGCGCTCCGGCGCACGCCTCGATCACGCGCGGGAAGGCGGTGTCCACGGTGATGCGGAACGGGTCGCGCCGGATCGTCCGGGCGAGGCGCCTGGGCACATGAAAACGGTCGAGCGGCAGGATGCCCCGGTAATGTGGATCGACCCAGACCACGTCCGGGTCGGTCCGGCTTTCGGCCATGGGAAAAATGCCCAGCGTGTAGGCCTTGAGAAGAACCTCTGGGTCGATGCGTCTAATGCCGCTCGTCATGCGCGGCCCTCGCGGAAGCGGGTCTGCCGCCCTAATCGGCGGATGCCTTCAGATAGTTTTCCAGCCAATGAATGTTGTAGTCGCCGTTCACCACGTCCTGCTCCGAGACGAGGCGGTTGAACAGCGGCAGCGTCGTGTTCACGCCCGCAATGGCAAATTCGTGGAGTGCCCGCCTGAGGCGCATCAGACATTCGTTGCGGTTGCGGCCATGAACGATCAGCTTGCCGATCAGGCTGTCGTAATAAGGCGGAATGCTGTAGCCGGAGTAAACCGCCGAATCGACCCGCACACCGAGGCCGCCCGGCGCGTGATACTGCGTGATCTTGCCCGGCGAAGGCGTGAAGGTTTGCGGATCCTCGGCGTTCACGCGGCATTCGATGGCGTGACCCTGAAAGGTCACGTCTTTCTGGGCGACGGAAAGCGTCATGCCCGAGGCGATGCGGATCTGTTCGCGCACCAGGTCGATGCCGGTGATCATTTCCGTAACCGGATGTTCCACCTGCAGGCGCGTGTTCATCTCGATGAAGTAGAATTCTCCGTCCTCGAACAGGAACTCCACGGTGCCCACACCCAGATAGCCCAGTTCGCGGATGGCGCGGCTGACAATGTTGCCGATCCGCTCCCGCGCCTCGGCATTCAGCGCGGGGGAGGGGGCCTCCTCCAGTATCTTCTGGTGGCGGCGCTGCAGGGAGCAGTCGCGCTCGCCCAGATGGATCACATTGCCGAAGGAGTCCGCCACCACCTGCACCTCGATGTGGCGGGGCTTCTGCAGGTATTTTTCGATATAGACGGCATCGTCGCCGAAGGCTGAACGGGCCTCGTTGCGAGCCATGGAAAGCGCGGAAGACAATTCCTCCTCGCTGCGCGCCACCTTCATGCCCCGTCCGCCGCCGCCGGCAGCCGCCTTGATGAGCACCGGATATCCGATCTCGCCGGCGATGCGCTCGGCTTCCACGTCGCTGGTCACGCCGCCGTCCGAGCCCGGAACGACCGGGATACCGGCCTTTTGTACCGCAACCTTAGCGGCGATCTTGTCGCCCATCAGCCTTATATGGTCCGCCGTCGGACCGATGAAGACGATTCCGTGCGCATCCACGATTTCGGCGAAGCGCGCATTTTCCGAAAGGAAGCCGTAACCGGGATGCACGGCCTGCGCTCCCGTGATTTCGCATGCGGCAATGATCGAGGGAATGTTCAGATAGCTGGCGCCGGCGGAGGGCGGGCCGATGCACACGCTTTCGTCCGCCAGCCGCACATGCATCGCATCGGCGTCGGCCGTGGAATGGACGGCGACCGTGGCGATGCCCATTTCCCGGCATGCCCGGTGAATGCGCAGGGCGATCTCGCCACGGTTGGCGATGAGAATTTTCTCGAACATGCGCCTTACTCGCAGCCCGGCCTCATCATTCGATGATCATCAGGACGTCGCCGAACTCGACCGGCTGTTCATTGTCCACCAAAATGCGCGTGACGGTGCCCGATTTGTGCGCCGGAATGTTGTTCATCGTTTTCATGGCCTCCACGATCATGACGGTCTGGCCTTCCTTGACCTGATCGCC
>JBKHIN010000392.1:0-3094 GCA_046538635.1 Alphaproteobacteria bacterium | reverse complement strand
GCGCTTCGAAGCGGCATCTTTGTTTTGAGGTCAGCGATCTCGCGGCCATGCGCGCCCGTCTGGAAGAGGCCGGCATGCCGATCGAGGAGGCCACACCGATCGAAGGGCTTGAGCACCGCGACCCGGCGGGGAACAAGGTGGAGATTGCCTGCCCATGCTGAGCGATACGGAATGGCGGGCGGCCCTCAAGAACATGGAAGGCTGGGCCTTCGGCGGCGAGGACACGCCCGAACTGGCCGATGAACTGGCGGCGCTGGTGGTGCGCGGCCGCAAGACGGCGACCACGGGCCTGCTGCGCGAGTATGAAGAGGACGGCGAACCCCTGCCCCGCGTGGGCGAGCGGCGCTACATCATGGACTCCCGGGGCCGGCCGGTTTGCGTGGTGGAACTCACCGAGGTCCGGGTCATGGCCTTTTGCGAAGTGGACGCCGGCTTCGCCCGGGACGAGGGCGAAGGCGATCTCAGCCTCGAATCCTGGCGCAAAGCGCACAGTGCGTTCTTTTCAAGATATGGCGGCGTGACGGATGAAACACCGGTCGTGTGCGAACGCTTCCGCGTGCTGCATGTGTTCGGCGGTCCGTGGGCGGAGAAGCGGGAATCATGAGCGCGCCTGAACCCGCCCCCGTGCTCGACCGGATCGAGGACTTCGCCCCCCTGCTCGCCCCCCACGCACGGCTAATGGGGCTGGACCTCGGCACGAAAACGATTGGCCTCGCCCTTTCCGACGTGATGCGTTCCGTGGCCTCGCCGTTCCAGACCCTCAAGCGCCGGAAATTCAGCCTGGATGCGGCGGAACTGCTCCAACTGGCGCAGGCGCATGAGGCGGGCGGCTTCGTGCTCGGCCTGCCGGTCAACATGAACGGTACCGAGGGCCCGCGCGCCCAGTCCACACGCGCCTTCGCCCGCAATCTCAGTGGCCTGACGGACCTGCCCATCCTGCTCTGGGACGAGCGCTGGTCCACGGCCGCCGTCACCCGCACCCTGCTGGAGGCCGATGCCAGCCGCAAGCGGCGGGGCGAACTGGTGGACAAGCTCGCCGCCGCCTACATCCTGCAGGGCGCGCTCGACCGGCTGCGCGGGCTGGCGGCGGAACAGAGCGGGGACCCGGAGTAATGCCCGGCTACACGATCCGCCGCTCCCGCCCCGCCGACATCCCCGCCCTGATGGAGATCGAGCGCGACGCCGCCCAGCTCTTCCGCACGGTCGGATATGATTTCTGTGCGGACGGCCCGGTGCGCGACGAGGCCGAACACAGATACGGGATGTCGAACGGCGCACATTTCACGGTCGAGGCGCCGGATGGTGCGCCCGCCGGGTTCATTCTGCTCTGGCGTCTCGACGGCCGCGCCCATGTGACCGAACTGAGCGTCGCAACCGCCCATCAGGGCAAGGGCCTCGGGCGGCGCCTGCTGGCCCATGCGGAAGAATGGGCGCGCGGCCAGGGTTACACCGGCATCACCCTCACCACCTTCCGCGACGTGCCCTGGAACATGCCGTTCTATGAACGCTGCGGCTATGCCGTGTTCGAGCCCGGCCCCGACCGCCCGGACCTGCGCGCCGTGACCGAAGAAGAAACGGGCGCGGGCTTCGCCGCCAAGCCGAGGGTGGCGATGAGGAAGAGTTTGTAGAGACTCTCTATACCGCTCATCCCGGCGCAGGCCGGGATCCGGAAACCACCGGGATGATCCGGAATGGGGGCACGGCGGGCTCAGCCGCCCGAATTTTCCGCTTTCCCAATGGGCAACATAGTGCCGCGATCTCTGGGCCCCGGCCTCCGCCGGGGTGAGCGGAGGAGGGATTGAGCGGCCATGCATCCGCAAATATGGTGCGTGTGCTGACGTCTGTTGGTTACCACCGCCAGACCGGGTCTTCTTCGGAACGGCTGAGCGTCGTGCAGGCGGCCGCTCCCACGAAATTCTCAGCGTCACTATGAAGCAATGGCCATCTATCGGTGCAGTCATCGATTAGACAGATGCATCCAATCGACTCGGTATCGCGCATATCCTCCACGTAATACTGGTTACGAAATACGGCGACAGGAACTGATCCCATGTCCAACTTCTGGATTGCAGGTAGGTTGCTCAGGTAGGAGATATAGCTATCCGGGTGTGTAATTCTTTTTCGCATGTCCTCGACAAAATCGTCATCGAGTTGAGGAGCTCTGTCGTAAAGCGGGTGGGTGGCGGCGCGATGTGCGAAATAGGCTTTGGGGCCCTTTTTGACCAGCGCCGCCCATTCTCGGACCCTTTTTACTAATGCATTTTTGTCCTTGGCCTCATACGGCACCAGTTCCTGAATGATGTCACGATTCTGGTCCCCTGCGAGAAATCGGGGAGCATCATCATAGACCTTTTCAATGATCACATCCGTAAGCATCATCCCCTTGTCGCGGCCATAGTGGCAAGGCCCCCCAATGATCCACCATCTTTCGCCGGATTCCTTTTCATCCCGTTCCGCCGCTGCACATAAATTGTAGAATCTTCCAATGAGCGTGACCCGGCGAGCATGCAGATCACCGCGTCGCGTCGCATCCTTGCTAAAATCCTCAATTATGTAGTTCACACCAGGACTGAAATAGTATTCTTTTGCACTTTCAAATAACTGGCCTCGATAGTGGTAATAGTTAAACCACCTGAAAAAACCGGTAAGACGGACCCACTTGCAATTTGGTTTGAACTCGTCCTCGCCGACAACGACACCTGCACCTATATTGGCCTCCTTGAGAGCGAAACTCTTCAGGTTCGGAAAATGCTTTAGAGTGATTGCCGTTTCCGGCGATGAGCCGGGTGTCCCCTTTTCGGGCTTGGTCTTGCACTTTGCTGTCGGATACCAGACCCAGCGCAGTTCTTTCGCCTCTCCTTCCTCCTTAGCCTCCTCCGCCAGTGCGGCCGGAGTGAAACACAGGAATATGCTGACCGCCGCGCAGATTGCGTAGCCGGGTTGCCTTCCCATTCGCCCCCTCCCTGCTTGTATGCCGCGCCAGCCTACCCGCCATGCCCGCAGCCGTACAGAATATATGACTTCCAACATAGAATACTTGAATGCCCGTGGACGCGCATAACGCGCTGCGCCATAACGCACCCATGCCCACCGT
>JBKHIN010000391.1:0-3097 GCA_046538635.1 Alphaproteobacteria bacterium | reverse complement strand
CTAAACGCCATGTCAATGAAGCCAATCCAGACTGAACGGTGCAACAAGCAAATCCGCCGCCTGTTCGGTGCAGGTCCACGGCCGGAACATTTTTGAGAGGTCGTGTCCGATGACCGGCATTCCACGCATTGACGACGCACCGGCCGCCGGCGAGGAATGGGTGGCGAACCTCCAGGAGCGTCTCGGCTGGCGGGATCGCGGCATGGCCTATACTGCCTTGCTGGCGACACTGCATGCACTGCGTGATCATCTTCCTGCTGACGAAGCGGTCACGCTGGGAGCGGGGCTCCCGGTTCTGCTGCGCGGGCTCTATTATGAAAGCTGGCATCTCCACGACAAGCCAATGCCGCTCGAAGACCGGGAAACGTTCCTGCTAAGGCTGCATGAGGCGCTGCACCGGGAGATCGGCATCGATCCCGAGCCGGTGGCAAGGGCGGTTTTCGAATTGCTGTCCCGGCGGATCTCCGCACCCGATCTGGAAGAAATCAGGGCCGCTACGCCCGCCCCGCTGCACGGTCTGTGGCCGGATTGACGTTGCGGGGGCCGGGAGGCGGCCCCGATCGCCATGACGGCAGCCCGGCTCTGAGTCTTCAACCCTTGATGCAGATGAGCGGCTTCAGCCACGCAACCCGGCGGGCGAGCCCCGCCTTTTCCGCGACTGCGACCGCGGCATCGGCGTTCTTGTAGGCGCCCGGCGCCTCTTCCGCGATGCCTCGGCGTTCTGGCGGGCGCATACGACAAAACCGATTGCCACTCGGCTTTTCAGCGCCTAGGCTGTGCCGAAGCGGGACGCGCATGTTGATCGCGCGGGAGCCGGTGCGGCCGGCGACGCGCGGCCGTCCCGGAACTCGGGATCAGTAGAGAGGAGACCGCCATGAAGAGCCTGGTCAGAGGCGCAATGTCCGCTTTCGCCATTCTGTGTTTCACGGCCGGCGTCTCTTTTGCCGACGCCGGATCCGAAGGCCACAAGCACGGGGAAAAGGGAACCACGGCCGACGGCATCGGCGTTCTGAAGTCGATCGATGTGCCGGGATCCAAGGTCAACATTTCCCACGAACCGATACCGGCACTGGAGTGGCCGGCCATGACCATGGACCTGCCGGTCGGCCACCATGTCGATCTTTCCGGCTTCGAGTCCGGTCAGAAAGTTCAGTTCACGGTGCAAAAGGACCAAAGCGGCGTCTTCCGGATCGTCGCCATGTGCGCCACCGACAAGGATGAGGTGGTCGAAGGCCTGTGCCCCGCGGGCCATGAGGGGGATCACGGGCACGATGACGGTCACGGCCACGATGACGGCCATGATCACGGCGATCACGGGCACGGCCATCCTTGAGGCGCCCGTAAGGCCCCGGTCGCGTTCCGCAGCCCGATGCCGGGGCGGTTCGGAGCCGGAGACTCCGATCAATCATGGGCCGCAAAGACCGATTGCCCGCCGGGCTTTGGAACCTGGCCTCGGTTTTCAAGCTGGAGACATCGCGTGACACCGACCGTTTTGAACCTGGGCGATCTGGAAATCGCCACCCTCGAAGAACTCTGGACGGCGGGCCCTCTGGACGCGCGCGCCGTGCATGCGCGGCTGGGGAAGGCGCGGGGCATTTCGCTGTCCACGGTTCAGTCCACGCTGGAACGTCTCCATCGCAAGGGGCTGTTGAGCCGGGACAAGGTCAGTCACGCCTATATCTACGAGGCCACGATGTCGCGCGACAGCGTCATGGCCCGTCTGGTGGACGCCGCCCTGAAGCGTTTCAAGGGAGGCCGCAGGGACGGGCTTCTCGCTGCCTTCGCCGGATATGCGGCGGCGGCCGATGAACAGACGCTCGGCCAACTGGAACGGCTGATTGCCGAGCGCAAGGCGGGACTGACGGAAGAGGGGGAAGCGTGAGCGGCTTTGCCGACATCTCCATCGCGGCCCTGTCCGGTCTGGTTGTCGCCGTGCTGGCAGGCTTTGCGGTCCGCGGGACGGAATCGGCGCTCGTGCGTTCCCTGCGCCGGGTGCAGCCCGGGCTGCGCGCCTGCACGCTGCTGGCCCTGCTTGTTGCGCCTCTAATGCTCGGCATTTTCGCCGCCGCGCTCATCGCCGTTTCCACCCACGGCACGGCCATCGATCTGGTGCCTCATCACTGTCATGTGACCGGGCCGGACTGCGTCGCCCATGATCCGGCGGCGCCGACGGTGGCCCTGATCGCGCTTGGGGGCGGATTGATGGCGGCCGTTGCCGTCTGGACCGGCTTCTCGCTCCTCGATCACGGTTTGCGGACCGGCGATGCCCTGCGCATGCTCACCGCGGCGAGCGACAGGCAGGAACAATCTTCCGTCCGTATTCTGAGGACCGACGCCATCGTCGCCCTGGCAAGCGGGATTCTCCGCCCCCGTCTCTTTCTCAGCCGCGGTCTGTGCGACCGGCTCGAGAGAGAGGAGACGGATATCGTGCTCCGGCATGAGCAGGCGCATGTGCGCCGTTTCGATAATCTGGCGCGCCTGTTCGGTGCGGCCTTTGCCGTCGGACACTGGCCCCGGACGGCAGCGATCCTCCGCGAGGAGCTGGCACTGGCCCAGGAGCAGGCCTGCGATCGCGTGACGGCGCGCCGCCATGGCGCCCTGCGCGCGGCGGAAACGCTGGTAAAGGTGGAGCGCATGAGGGGCAATGCGGCGTTCGGCACCTGCTGTGGCGCCGCCTATGCGGACGTTCCCATCGCCGCGCGCGTGCAGGCACTCGTGGCGCCGGACTTTGTCAGTACCGGCCGCAGTTCGGCGGTGATTCTTTCGGCGGCACTCGCATGTCTTGGCAGTATCGCGCTCGGTGCGGAGCCGCTTCACCACGAAATCGAAACTGTCGTCACCCTGCTTCAGGACTGACCCCATGACTGTCCCCGGACACCATTTCATGGACAAAAAACCGATTGCGAATCGGCTTTCGGCCGCGCTCGTGTTGACGGCTTTTTCTGCCGGTGCGGCCCATGCCGAAACGCTGACGGCGGATGCCGCCGCCCGCCTTGCGCTGGAGCGGCCCGAAAACGCCGCGCTGCTGACCGCAGACGTGGCGGCGGCCCGCGGCGATCTGGTTTCCGCGCGCACCTGGCGCAATCCCGTGTTCAGC
>JBKHIN010000116.1:0-8212 GCA_046538635.1 Alphaproteobacteria bacterium | reverse complement strand
GTTCAGCACCGACACCAGCGCTACCAGACTGACCCACTTCCCCTGCGTTCCCGTAAGCTGGCCCTGCAGTACGGCGAGGGGGGCGTCGCTCGCCACGAGAGCAGCGGGATCGGGCGCCGATATCGCCACGAGCGACACGGCGAGATAGGCGAGCGTCGTAATGCCCAGGGTGAGCAGGATGGCCCGGGGCAAGACCCGCTCCACCTCCCGCACCTCCTCGGCGACGTTCACCATGTCCTCAAAGCCGATAAAGGCGAAAAAGGCAAGCACCGCGCCCGCCATGACGCCCGCGAATATGGTGTCTTCGCTGAGGGGCAGGTCCGCCGCTGCGCCGCCAATGTCGCCCAGATGGCCGATGCCGCTGACCGCCACGATGACGAGCGTCAGCACTTCGGCGACCGTGATCACTGCCGCTGCCATCACCGATTCCCGGATGCCCCAGGCGGCCAGCCCGCCCAGCACCGCCATCACGCAAAGCAGAACGAGAATTCCGGGCACCTCGACCAAATGCTGTACATAGCCGACAAAGCCGACGCTGATGGCCGCGCTGGAGGAAATTCCGGCGAGCGCCACCAGCAGTCCGGCGCCCACGCCCAGCGATCGCACGCCCAGGGTGCGCTCCACATAGACGGCCTCGCCGGCGCTCAGCGGAAAACGGGCGGAGAGTTCGGCGAAGCCCAGAGCCGAGAGGCCCGCCAGCGCCGCGGCCAGCAGGAAGGACAGGGGCGCGAACACGCCCGCCGCACCCACCACCTCGCCCAGCAGCACGAAAATGCCCGCGCCCACGGTGGTGCCCACGCCATAGAGCGTGAGCATGGGCAATGATAAGGTGCGCCGGAGGGCGGGTTGTCCTGCCCCCGCCGGCGGCCCGGCCTCACGGTCGATGCCGCCCATGCCTGATCCTCCTGTTTGCCACGGAGTGTAACGGACGATCCGGCCCGGAGGCAGGCCCCTCGAATTCCTGAAGCAACAGGAGCCGGAACATGCGACCCACAGGCATTCTCGAAACCGTGCTCTACGCGGAAGACCTCGACGCGGCGGAATCGTTCTACACGGATGTTTTCGGTCTTGAAGTGTTCATCCGCGCGGAAGGCCGGCATCTGTTCTTCAAGGTGGGCGACGGCATGCTGCTGATCTTCAATCCGGAATCCACGGCGCACGTGCCCACCTATGTGAAGGAACAGCCAATCCCCGTGCATGGCATGAAGGGGGTGGGCCACATGGCCTTCCGAGCCCCGGAAGAAGAGATCGGCGCCTGGAAAGAACATTTCGAAACCAAGGGCGTTCCGGTCGATTCCGAGGTCCAGTGGCCCCAGGGCGGGCGCTCGCTCTATGTCAGCGACCCGGCGGGAAACTGCGTGGAAGTGGCGAGCCCCAATATCTGGGGGTTCGAGCGTTGAGGGGGATCATGTTCCGATGAGCGTCTTCGTCACCGGCGCGTCCGGCTTTGTCGGCGGCGCGGCCGCACGGGCGCTGGCAAAGGGATTTCCGGTGCGCGCCATGTCGCGCCGCGAGACCAGTGACGCCGCCATAAGCGCCCTCGGTGCGGAACCCGTCCGCTGCACGCTCGACGATGTGCGCCCGGAACATCTGGCCGGATGCCGGGCCGTGGTGCACGCCGCCGCCCATGTGGAAGCCTGGGGGCCGTGGCGCGCCTACTGGCAGGCCAATGTGGAAGGCACGCGCAACATGCTGCACGCCGCGCAGGAGGCGGGCGTACGCCGCTTCCTGCACATCGGAACGGAAGCGGCGCTCTTTTACGGCCAGCACATGCGCGATATCGACGAAACCTATCCGCTGGCGCTGAACTCACCCTTCCCCTATTCGCGCACCAAGGCCCATGCCGAGAAACTGGTGCGCGCGGCGAATGATCCGGCGGCCGGGTTCGAAACGCTGGTCGTGCGTCCACGGATGGTGTGGGGACCGGACGACACGACGATCCTGCCGGAGGTCCGCAAGATGGCGGAGGCCGGACAGTTCATGTGGATCGACGGCGGCCGGGCCCGCACCGACACGACCCACATCGACAATCTGGTCCATGGCATTCTGCTGGCGCTGGAAAAGGGCCGCGGCGGCGAGGCCTATTTCGTCACCGACGGCGAGGTCCGCACCGTCCGCGCCTTCCTGACGGACCTCATGGCGACGGCGGGCGTGCGTCTTCCCGACAGGTCGCTGCCGGGTCCGGTGGCGCGCGGTGCAGCCTATGCCGTGGAAAAGACCTGGCGTGCGCTGGGCCTGAAACCGGCGCCGCCGATCACACGCTTCGCAGCCAATATCATGTCGCGCGACTGCACGATTGATATTTCGAAGGCCCGGCGGCAACTGGGCTATGCGCCGCAGGTGTCCGTGGCTGACGGCCTTGCTGCACTGCGCGCGGCGTGACGGTTAGAACCTGCTTTGTCTCGGCATTAATGCAGGGATGTCTTTACACCGGCCGCTCATTCCGGCGAAGGCCGGAAGATGCGTTACAGTTCATTGCAATCTGCAAGAATTGACACTGAAGGACGTTCCCGTTCCTGCCGCAAACTCCTTCGTGATCTTTGTGCGTCCTTTGTGCCTTCGTGTGAACCACATTCATCCCAGCCCATGATGCAAACGTTCGAACGGCCGGGGGTCGCGCAGGATCCCGAGCGGCAAACCGAAATGCCCCTGGGGCAGCGTAAAGCGGTTCTCCTCCGGCAGGCGCCAGGACTCCACTGTCGCTTGACCGTCGGAAAAGGGCAGCAGTTCGTCGCGTTTGCCCAGCACGGAAACGATGTTGCCCGGCGGCACGCAGGTCGCGGGGCGGGGATTGACCACGGGCAGCCAGATTTTCAGGTCATCCTTTGACCAGCCGGCGTGCTTCAGCGCCTCTTCCATGCCGAAGCGGCGCGCCAGCGCCCCGGACTGGCCCGCCCGGTCGATGCGGCCGGTATGGCCGACCAGCAGACCGCCGTCGGGCCGGTTCTCCTCGGGCCATGCCGCACAGCGGCTGAGCACATGTTCCGCCGCAAGCGCCCCCATGGAAACGCCGCCCACGGCCACCGGCCCGCCATAGCGCTTGCGCGCCCAGGCCACCAGCATGCCGACCTCGCAGGCCTGTGTCGCCAGGATATAGAGCGTGCCCAGCGGGCCGGCCGCGAACAGCCACTCGCCCGCATACCAGCCGGCCCAGGCCCGGAGCCCGTGCCCGGGCGAGACGATCTCGATTGCCCGGAAGCCCCGGTCGGCCAGCAGGCGGCCCATGCCCACGCCGCGGACCAGCCTGTCCCACTCCACGCAGACGCCGTTGCCCATGATGAGCGTGGGCAGGGCGCGCGCCGTGTCCGGCTCCGTTACCCTTGCGTAGGCCCGGTTGCCGTTCGCGCCTTCAAAGCGCAGCCAGTATTCGGTCAGGCCTTCCTTGGGCAGACCATGAGCAATCTCGATCCCGGTTTCCGGCAGCGGCGCGAACGCCTTTTCAGGCTCCCTGAGAGCCGGGCCGCGCAGCCGCATCATTTCATCCGGAGACGGAATCGCCCATTTCAACGCCGGAACCTCGCCGCCGGCCAGAAGGGCGAGAAAGGCCGCGCGCATGGACGAATGCGCCGTATGCCGCCAGCGCCGGGCGCTTTCCAGTTCAAGAAGTTCCTTGTCCGGAGGGGGATGAGCCGACCACATGGCCTCGTGCCAGTCGGCATCGGCCTCACGCGCGGCCTCGAGCGTTTCGCAGTAGGATTTGAGAATGCGCGATGCGGTGGCCAGCCACAGGCCGCCCGGCAGGCCCGCGCCCGCCTCGCGGGCGAGGGCTCGTGCGTCGCCCCGCACCAGCTCGGCTGCCGCCCACAACCGGGACGCCGGAAAATACCATTCCGTCATGGCCCAGATGGTGGGCGGGTCCGCCCAGATCATGGCCGAGGCGAGCAACCCTCCCCACGGCCCCCGGGCCGCCTGGTCGAGCAGCGCCGCACGCCTGAACTTGCGCCAGCCGGAGGGCGAAGGCTCCGGCCCACCCTGGCCGCTCACGCCGGTTCGCGCTCCTCGGCCCGCTTCAAACGCGCATATTCCTGCGTGCCGCGCGTGATGACTTCGTCCGTCTCCAGCACGTCCTGGGGCTGGAATTCGGACAGGTTCGGCAGCTCGTCGTAGATCGGCCCGAAATCCCGCTCGACCGTCGCATCGAACAGTTCATCGAAACTGTCGATGACGAAATAGGTCTGCTGGTAGTCGTCGATCCGGTAGTCCGTCCGCATGACGCGCATCAGGTCGAACTTGATCCGGTTGGGCGACGGGTCGTCAAGCGCGAACACGGACTCGCCTTTCGAGGAAGCAATCCCCGCACCGTAGATGCGCAGGCCTTCCGGCCGCCGGATCAGGCCGAATTCCACCGTGTACCAGTAAAGCCGCGCCAGATTGTCGATGGTATTGTATTTGAGCGCCCGCAGGCCGCCCTTGCCGTAGGCCTCCATGTAATCGGCGAAGACCGGAAGAGCCAGCAACGGCACATGGCCGAACACGTCATGGAAATTGTCCGGCTCCTGCAGATAGTCGAGCTGGTCCGGCTTGCGGATGAACTGGCCTGCCGGGAAGCGCCGGTTCGCCAGATGCTCGAAGAACACGTCCTCGGGCACCAGCCCCGGCACGGCGACCACGCGCCAGCCGGTGAGCTTTTCCAGATCGTCGCTCAGCCGCCGGAAATCCGGGATGCCCGATTTTTCCAGCTTGAGCAGTTTCAGCCCTTCGAGGAACTCCGGCGTGACGCGCCCGGGCAGCAGTTTCTCCTGGCGTTCATAAAGCGTGCGCCAGACGCCGTGCTCCTCTTCCGTATACTGATCCCAACGCTGGTCGATCGTGAAATCCGGCTTCACGTCGGGATATTTGTCCTTGTAATCGTCAATGGTCACAGGGGTCATCAGCCGCCTCCCTGCGCTGAGTTTGGACCGAATGCGGCACGCCCGCGAGGGGCTGCGCCGCCATGTCTCTCGACCAACATGTGAGGTGACGAAGCGGAATTTACCACCCTTGCGCGCGGATCGGGACGACAAAGCGAAGCACCGGCCCGAATTCCCACAAGATGCGGCGAAAACGCGCTGCGAAACAATTTTTCGCCGCCCGGCCGGGCGCCGTTCGGCAATCCTTGCTCAATCCAATGGCTGGCTAATCCTTGGGCGCCAGCCCCAGCACGGGCAGGCCCGCCACTTCCTTGACCGGCTCCAGCACGAAGGTGGAGCGCACCTCGCGTACGCCCGGAACCTTTAGCAACCGTTTCATAACCAGATTTTCATAAGCGTCGAGATCAGGCGCCACGATCTTGAGCATGTAATCGAAGGCTCCCGCCGTGGCGTAGCAGGCGAGCACTTCCGGCATGGCGCGCACGGTGTCGCTGAAGGTCGCCGTCTCGCTCTCGCTGTCCTGGGCGACCTGCACCTGGGCGAAGGCGAGCACGCCCAGCCCCAGCCGCCTTGCGTTGAGTTGCGCGGTGTAGCCCTCGATATACCCCTCGCTCTCCAGTACGTTGACCCGGCGCAGGCACGCCGACGGCGACAGCCCTACCCGGGCGGCAAGTTCCACGTTCGGAAGCCTGCCGTCGTCCTGAAGGGTTGCAAGAATCTTCTGGTCGATTGCGTCCAGACGGCCATGCGCCATGAAGCTGGCCTCAACGGTTCGAATTTTATTGCGTAAGCAGGCCATGAAACGGCCGAAAACGCAAGGACATGCGCGCGAACCCGGCGTTATTATCCGCGCGAAACAATGCGAATGAGACTGAATCCAGGCAAGGAGGTGCCCCCATGTCCGAGGCCGTGTCCACCGCCGCCCGCTCCGCGGGCCACCCCGAGCGCGATCTCTGGGAGAATCCGATGGGAACGGACGGGTTCGCCTTCGTGGAGTTTGCAGCGCCCGAGCCGGAAGCGCTTCACAAACTGTTGAAACAGCTTGGATTCACGGCCGTGGCCCGGCACCGGAACCGCGACTGCATTCTGTTCCGGCAGGGCCATGTGAACGTCGCGGTCACGGCCGCCAAGGAAGGCCATGCCGGCCGCTTCGCCGAAGCGCACGGTCCCAGCGCCTGCGCGATGGGCTTCCGGGTTTCGGAGCCGGATTATGTGCATGCCAAGCTGCTGGAGCTGGACGCCACGCCGGCGGGCGAGGAGCACGGCTCGCCCACCTTCTCCGCCCCCGCCATCGAGGGCATCGGCGGCAGCCTGGTCTATCTGGTGGCGGCAAAGGACGAGGAAGAATTCTACGAGTCCGAATTCGAGTTTTTCGAAGGCGTGGAGCGGCATCCGGAAGGCGTGGGGCTCATCCTGCTCGATCATCTCACGCATAATGTCCACCGTGGGCGGATGGATCACTGGGCAAAGTTCTACGAAAAGCTCTTCAACTTCCGGGAGATCCGCTATTTCGACATCGAGGGCAAGCTGACCGGCCTCAAGTCGCGCGCCATGACCGGGCCGGACGGCAAGCTGCGCATCCCGATCAATGAATCGGCGGGCAAGGACGGCAAGACCGACCAGATCGAGGAATATCTGGAGCAGTATAACGGCGAGGGCATCCAGCACATCGCACTGGCGACGCAGGACATCTGTGCCACCGTGGACGGGCTGGCCGCCAACGGCGTGAAGTTCATGACGCCGCCGCCGGAGACCTATTACGAAATGCTGGACGAGCGTCTGCCCGGCCACGGCCAGAATGTGGGTGAGCTGAAAAAGCGCGCGATCCTGATGGACGGCACGCCGGACGGCAAGATCCTGCTGCAGATCTTCACCGAAACGGTCATCGGCCCCATCTTTTTCGAGATCATCAGCCGCAAGGGCGACGAGGGCTTCGGCGAGGGCAATTTCAAGGCGCTCTTCGAATCCATGGAACGCGACCAGATCCGGCGCGGCGTCCTGAAGGCGGATTAGCGTTGGCGGCGGACGCGTCTTCATGCCCCGACGCGCCGGCCGGCCGGGTGAGGCGTGGTCAGTAAAACGGCCACGTCTCGTCCGGGTACGTACATCATCCGGGAGACGCATGAGATGAAACACCATATTTCCTTCCCCCGCGTGGAAGGCCGCGCCTCGCGCCAGGCCCATGCGGATCTGCCGGAAGGCACCTATGAGCGCGAGTTGGGCAAGGAAGGTTTCTTCGGCCCGGCGAGCCACATGTATCACCGCCGCCCGCCGACGGCATGGACGGGCTTCGAGGGGCCGTTGCGGCCGCGCGCCTTTGACCTCGCGCGCCTCAACGCCGTGCAGGAGTCGCCGTGGGAAGCGGGCGAGGTGCTCAAAAACGCCCATGTGCGCGTGCGCCTGTGGAACGCCGATGGCGCGATGGACCATCTGGTGCGCAATTCCGACGGCGATGAGATGCTGTTCGTTCACAAGGGGGCGGGAGCACTTTTCTGCGACTACGGACGGCTCGACATCGAGGCGGGCGATTATGTGATGATTCCGCGCGGCACCATGTGGCGTACGGAGTTTTCCGATCCCGCCACCGTTCTGATGATGGAGGCGACGGGCTCCTCCTACATGCTGCCCGACAAGGGAGTGGTGGGACGTCATGCGATTTTCGACCCCGCCGTGCTTGACATTCCGAAGCTGGATGATGCCTTCGAGGCGCAGGCGGAGGAAGACCGGGCCTGGGAAGTCCGCGTGAAGCGGATGAACGAGCTTTCCTCGATCCGCTATCCCATGAGTCCGCTGGACGCGGTGGGCTGGCACGGCGATCTTTCGGTGGTGCGCCTCAATGTGCGGGACATCCGCCCGCTGATGAGTCACCGCTATCACCTGCCGCCCTCGGCGCATACAACATTTCTGGCCAACCGCTTCGTCATCTGCACCTTTGCGCCGCGGCCGTTCGAGACCGATCCGGGCGCGCTGAAGGTGCCCTTCTTCCACAATAATGACGACTATGACGAGGTGATTTTCTATCACGCGGGCGATTTCTTCAGCCGCGACAATATCCATCCCGGCATGATGAGCTTTCATCCCTGCGGCTTCACCCACGGGCCTCATCCCAAGGCGCTCAAGAACGCCTTCGAGCAGAAGAAGCCGGGCACGGATGAATATGCCGTTATGATCGACACGCGCGATCCGCTGGAAGTGGGCGAAGCGGCGGCGCGCGTCGAATTCGAAGGCTATGCCGACAGCTGGAAGGGGGAGACATCATGAAGCTGGCGAGCCTGAACGAGGGCCGCAACGGGGCGCTGATTCTCGTTTCTCACGATTTGAAGACCGCCATCCGGGCGGGAAACATCGCCCCTACCCTGCAG
>JBKHIN010000020.1:0-16028 GCA_046538635.1 Alphaproteobacteria bacterium | reverse complement strand
TCGGCGATCATGATGGTGGGCGAATTGGAGAAGCGGCGGAAATCCCGCTCCACCTCGACAATATCGCGGTAGCGGGTGACGGCCCAGAAGCCGGGCCCGCCGGGCTCGGGATGGCGGTAGACGGGCGCGTTGGCCCGCAGCCAGGCGAACTGGCCGTGGGGCTGGCCGCCGGCGAAACTGGCCGGATCGAGCAGGTCGATCTTCATGGGGTTACCTCCGGCTGCGGAATGCCCTCACTGTCCGCGAGCGCCGGGTGCCGATCAAGTCCCGGCCGGGGCGCAGGGGGACGCTGCCGGGACCGGTCCGCCACAGCGCTGGTGCGGAAAGAACACAGCCCATCCCTATTCTCCTTTCGGGTAGGCAAAGGGCCCGCCTTCCTTCTTCAACTGTGGCAGGCGCCGCCGCTACCTTGCCGGGCAATGGCTGCGGCTGCGCCGGGGCGCGGGTAACCGGTATGTGCACCGGTTTCAGGGGAACCGCCCCCGGGCGCGCCGCGCCGCAGAAGAAACTTCAGTATGGTACGGCCCGAACCGTGGACCGGGGGGATGGCAGGCGCGGGCCGGAGAGCTTGTGAGGGGTAGTCATGCGTAGCGTATCGGAATCCGCATTCAGCCATCGGAGCGGAGAATACGGCGCGGAAGAATACATGCGGCCGCAACGCTCGGGCGGCGCGCGGATTCAGCTTATCATTGCGATTCTGGGGATGGGCACTCTGGGTTACATGCTGTGGACCATCGCCAAAATGCTGGAGGTCGTCCCGGGCTGAGGTCACGGGCCGTTCGGCCCCCGCCCCGTCAGACCGGCTGCGCGCCCGCCTTTCCGGCCTCGATCACGAATTCCTTGAGAAGCGAGGAACCTGACTGCGGGTCCCGGATATTCTCGACCTTGCGCAGGGACGTGCGCCAGGCTTCGTGCGAGACGTTGCAGAGCACATAGCCGCGCTCCCGGCTTTCGAAATATTTCACATGCGAGTTCACGGGCAGGGTCTGCGCGATCAGCTCATAGGGCACGCCGGGGGACGTGACCGAGGTACAGACCAGTTCGGTGGCCGCAGCCGGGGACGCCGGGTTGGCCGGATCCGACGGCACATCGTTCACCCAGAAGGAATGGATGTCGCCGGTGAGCACGACGGGATTGGCGATCTTGCGCTCTTTCATCACCTCGAGCAGCCGGGCGCGGGCCGCCGGATAGCCGTCCCAGATGTCGCTCCAGCGCGGCGACTCCTGCGGCGGACCTTGCAGAACGGGCGCGAACAGGACCGCCTGGGCCAGCACGTTCCACTTCGCGCCCGTGCGGCCGTAGCCCTGCGCCAGCCATTCCTCCTGGGCCTCGCCCAGCATGGTGCGTTCGGGCGCGGCCAGCTCCGGGCAGTCTTTCGGGCTGACGAAGCTCCCCGCGCCGTTGTCCGGGCCCGGGCAGGCCTGATCAGAACGGTGCTGGCGCGTGTCCAGCAGGTTGAACTCGACCAGATCGCCGTAAGTCAGCCGCTGGTAGAGCCGCATGTCCGGCCCCTGCGGCATGGCGATCCGGCGCAGGGGCATGTGCTCGAAATAAGCCTTGTAGGCTACCGCCCGGCGGCGCAGGAAGCGTTCCGCGTCCCAGAGGTCCTCCGAGTGCTCGCCCGCATAATCGTTGTCGACCTCGTGGTCGTCCCAGGTGACGGCCCAGGGAACCAGCCGGTGCGCCTCCTGCAGGTCCGGGTCCAGCTTGTAGCAGGCGTGATAGGCCCGGTATTGGTCGAGGGTGAATGCCTCCTCGTGCGGGTGGCGGCGCACGCCGCCGGGCCATTCGCCGTCATAGAGCCGTTCGTAGATGTAGTCGCCCAGATGGAGGATCAGGTCCACGTCCTGCTCCACCATGTCGCGATAGGCGCGGAAATAGCCCTGCTCGTAATGCTGGCAGGAGGCGAAGGCGAAGCGCAGCCGTTCCGCCGGAGACCCGATAATGGGCAGGGTGCGCGTGCGGCCCACGGGGCTCGCCTCGCCTGCGGCCTCGAAGCGGTAGAAATATTCCCGCCCCGGCTTGAGGCCGCGCACATCCACATGGACCGAGTGCCCGTGCTCATGCCGGGCGAAGGCCTGCCCGCGGCGCACGATCCTGCTCATGTTCTCGTCTTCGGCGAGGCTCCAGTCCACCACCACCGGCGCTTTCGGCATGGCCTGCGGGTCGAAGGGATCGGGGGCCAGCCGGGTCCAGAGAACGATGCCGTCGGTGATGGGATCACCCGAGGCGACGCCCAGCGGGAACGGATAATTGGCGAGCTTCGACAGCCGGACCGCGCTCTGCTCCCGGCAGCCCGGCACAAAGGCCAGCGCCGCCAGCGCACTCGCCTGCTGCAACAGTCTCCGGCGTGTGACCCCCGTCAGCATGGACATCTCCCCTCTCCTTAACCTGTCATCCCGGACAGTGCCGGAATTACCGCACGGGCGAGCCTGAAGCATATCATTTCCGGACCGGGCCGGTCCGCGCCGCATCTCCACAAGCGCTCGAATCGTCAGGTGCCGGATGGGCGCTTTATTGGGGCGCGCATCGCCGCCCGCATTCGTCGTGTTTTCACTGCCGTTCGTCGCTTCACCCGTCGTTCTGACCAGAATTTAACTCGCCCCGCCCGCGCCGCCGGGTTGTGCTGGCGGGAAGACAATTCGCAGTCAGTGGAGGACATCATGACCGGTTCCGCCCCGCCGATCGGCACGCTCATCGAAACCCGCCTTTCCCGGCGCGCCGCGCTCGGCCTTCTGGGCGGCGCGGGCGCGGCCGCGCTGCTGCCCGGCGGCACCCTCGCCCGGGCGGGCGCCGGTTCGACGCTGAGCTTCACGGAAATCCCTCACGGGTTCGATCCCGGCCACCATGTGGCGCCGGGCTATACGGCGCAGGTGCTCCATCGCTGGGGCGATCCGGTGCTGGCGGATGCGCCGCCCTTCAACCCGCAAGCGCCGACGCCGGAGGCCCAGGGGGCGCAATTCGGCACCAATTGCGATTTTACCGCCTATTTCCCGTTCGACGGAAGCTCTGACCACGGACTGTTATGCGTCAATCACGAATTCGCCTTTCCGCGCCATCTGTTCATGGGCTTCGACCCGGAGACGGCGAGCGAGGCGGAGCGTATCGAAAAGGCCCGGGCGGCCATGGAGTCCGTGGGCGTGTCGGTGATCGAGGTCCGGCGCGGCCCGGACGGCGCGTGGCAGGTGGTCCCCGGCCGTTATGCGCGGCGCATTTCGGCCACGACGCCGATGACCATTTCCGGCCCGGCGGCAGGCCATGAGCGCCTGCGCACCTCGGCCGACCCCAGCGCCCGCAATGCGCGCGGCACCTTCGGCAACTGCGCCGGGGGCAAGACGCCCTGGGGCACCTACCTCACCTGCGAGGAGGGCCTTTTCCTCTACTTCTCCGGCAAGCCGGACCCGGAGGACAAGGAAACGAAATCACACGAAGCTTATGTCATCCCCGCACGAGGGGCGGACCCCGCCTGGGCAATGGCCGACAGCCGCTTCGACGTGGGAAAAGAACTGCGCGAGCCGAACCGCTTCGGCTGGGTGGTGGAGATCGACCCGCGCGATCCCCGCAGCCGGCCGGTCAAGCGCACCGCCCTCGGACGGTTCCAGCACGAGTCCGCCAGTCCGATCGTCAATCACGACGGCAGGATCGCCGTCTATATGGGCGACGACCGGCCCTTCCAGTTCCTCTACCGCTATGTCTCCAACGGCGCATTCGATCCCGAACGCTCCGGAGACGCCGGAAAGCTGCTGGACGAGGGCGTTCTTTCCGTCGCCCGTTTCGCCGGCGACGGCACGCTGACCTGGCGGCCGCTGATCCAGGGCGAAGGCCCGTTGACGCCCGAAAACGGTTTTCATTCCCAGGCGGACGTTGTTATCGAAACGCGCCGGGCTGCCGCCCTGCTTGACGCCACACCAATGGACCGGCCGGAAGACGTGGAACCCGACCCCGTGTCCCAATCGGTGTTTGTCGTGCTCACCGGCAATTCCCGGCGCAGCGAAGAGAGAACGACGCCGTCAAACCCGCGCGGCCCCAACCCCCATGGCCACATTCTGCGGCTCGACGCGCCGAAGACAGCCTCCGGCGCACCGGACCACACCGCCGAAACCTTTACCTGGGATATCTTCATCCGCTGCGGAAATCCGGACGACGACGCCCACAACGCCGCCTATCATCCCAAACAGTCCGAGGCCGGATGGATCGCCAATCCGGACAATTGCGCTTTCGACCGAAAGGGACGGCTGTGGATCGCCACCGATCACGGTACGGAAATAGGCCACGCCAACGGGATGTGGGCATGCGACACGGATGGTCCCGGCAGGGCACTGCTGAAACATTTTTACCGCGCGCCGGCGGGTGCGGAAGTGTGCGGCCCCGAGTTCACGCCCGACCGTACGACGCTGTTTCTTTCCGTGCAGCATCCGGGCATCGACGACGGCGCCACCATCGACGATCCCTTGAGCCGCTGGCCCGATTTCGACGACGCCATGCCGCCCCGCCCCTCCATCGTCGCGATCACGAAGGACGATGGCGGGGAGATCGGGAGCTGAGGGTTTGGACATCAGAGACGGACGTGTTCGAATCACGTCCGTCTGCTGAGCAAGGGCAGCCTAGCGCTTCTTCTTCAAGAATGGCTGCAACGGAGTTGTCTCCCGCGCGGGGCAGGAGCATTCCCCTATTGCCGAATGACTCAATGACGCTTCGACATCATCAGCAAGACTCTCCAGAGCGATAGCCGTTGCCTCATCTATCTTTTTTCTGGACAAAGCTCGCACTTGCTTACGGTACGATCTCAGGCTTGCAGCTACTTTGGGTTCAGCAGATTTGGCACTTGTTCGCACCGCCCTGGCAGCGGCGTCGATCCGCTCCAACAGCGGTTTTGCAAGCTGAGGGTCAAGCCGGCTCTGGATGACATCCTTCACCTCCAGGATTGTTCTCGGTTCAGAGCACCGTACGACACCCCGGTTCGACGGAAAATCCCAGGGTATTAACCTCTCATTAACCGGATCACCCAATGTTGAGCGCAGAATAATAGCCGGTCCCGCAATAGTTCCGGGATCGTGCAGACAGGGGCGGCCGACAAGAATTGGCTCCCTGTCCCCTACATTCCGGACCAGTAGCCGGAAATATCCGGCGCCGCATGCTTGAATAGATGTGTTGTTCCGCATGCCGGTTGTGAACACCGGCCAGGCGGCGCCTGCACTCGAATGCGTCGCCGGAGCGACTCGCACCGGCACGCGGGGCATGCTGCGGGCCAGGTCAGGTGTGCGCATGTTTGTACTTCCGTACCGAGATCAACAACAGTCGAACACCAGGCCGGACGTGATCGACGCGGAAGCGCAGCGGAGAGCAGCGCCGCTGCCGCTGAAAGGAAAGCTTTGGGATCTGGATGCGCAGCACATTTTTCTCCACCCGCCTGCTCTTCAGCTTACGCAGACAAAAGGCCATGGCTGACCGGGCGGCTCGGGAACGGCCGCCTTCGACGGCACCCGGGCACAAATGCCGCCCGTGTCTCCCAACGCTCCGGGTTCTCAACACAAGTTTCCGGATCGTGGCCGTTTCCGCATTGCGGTAACGGTCAACGATGAGCCGGTTCACCTGAGAAGGTAGCAGCCACTCATCGAAGTGCGTGGGTTCGTGTACCAGCAAAAACAATCAGGAGATGAAAATGCGCAAGTCAATGCTTCTTGGCGCGGTGTCGGCACTCGTGCTTAACGCAGGCGCCGCCAATGCCGTTTCCCCAACGGACTCGGTGGACATTCCGCTGTCGGGCACGCTGCCCAAGTCATGCGACATCTCTGCCTTTGTGAACGGTCCGTTCGATGATCTGGACATGGAGTCGACGGAGATTCAGGGTGCCGAGTCCGTCACGGTCAATTGCAACTATGGTGGCACCGCGTCGGTGGAACTGGCGTCGGCCAACAGCGGTTTCCTGGAGGACGCCGACAGCAATCAGGTCGGCTACAACGTCCAGATCAGTGGCGGCCTGCTGGCCCTGACGCAGCTGACGACGCCGCAGACCATCAACAACTGGCCGGCCGTCGCGTTCGCTGACCAGACCCGGTCGATTTCGGTGCAGCTGCTCGCGGCCGCGACCATTCCCGGTACGTATACTGACACCATTACAGCGTCTGTCACGCCGAACTGATCGGCAGGGTGCGCCGGGCGCCCGCCCGGCGCGCCACCCGGTACCCAACGAGAGGTTCGGACATGAAACCGCTTCGTCTCATGGCGGGGTTCGCCGCACTGGCGCCGATGGTCATCGCCACAACGGCGCATGGCGGCTTCGATGTGAACCCCGTTGTCTCCGTGATCGAACTTCCAGAAGAGCGCAAGGGCATCACGCTGACCGTCAGCAACAGCCGCAACGTGGAAGTGCCTGTCATTTTCGAGATTTTCGAGCGAACCGTCTTTGAGGACGGCAACGAGGAACGTACGCCAGCTGACGATCTTTTTTTGATCTTCCCGCCGCAGGCCGTCGTCGCGCCGGGGGAAACGCAAAACATCCGTGTCCAGTGGGTTGGGCCGGAACCGGCGCAGTCCCGCTCGTTTACGCTCTACGCCAGTGAAGTGCCCGTTGAACGCAAGGAAGAGGAATCCGGCGTGCGGACAATCTTCCGGATGGGCGCATCCGTCCATGTGACTTCCTCGCACGCCCGGCCGGAGCCCGTGCTCGCCGGTCACGAAACGTCGGAGGACGGGGTCCGCGTCACGCTGGCCAACAAGGGCACCCGGTTTTTCTACATCGACGATGTGAGCCTGAAGTTCGCGTCTTCGGAGATCGGCGGGATCGACCTGGCGAACGTCGCGGGCCGGACCCTGGTGCCGCCCGGCGGCCGCCGGACCTTTGCCATTCCCGAGGTCAGCGGAACGCCGGTCCTGGCAGAAAAATGACCGCTTTCCGATGGCCGGATTTGCATGTGTTTGTCCTGCGGGCCCTGTTGTTCTTTTTGGGCTCGGCAACACCGGCATGCGCCCTCTCCGTCGCGCCGGCGGCGGTGGAGTTGACGCCGGGCGAGGCGACCCGCGTGGAACTGGTTTTCGCCGCCGGCAGTCTGGCGCCCGCGATCCTCGAATTCAGCATCGTCGAACGCACGGCCTCGGGCCCGGAGGAGACCCGCAAGCCGCCCGAGGACAGCCCCGTGAAAATCTATCCGCCTCAGATCATGATCCCCGCCGGGAAGTCGGCGGTGATCACACTGGCGCTTGACCTGGCGGTACGGGGCAACGGCTCCCGCTCCTTCTACCTTGTCGCCGAGGAACTGCCGGTTACCTCCCGGCACAATGGGCTCGCCAGCGGGCTGCGTTTTCTGACCCGGCTTCATGTGCCGGTGCATGTCGATTTCGGCGGCGCCCCCAAACTCCGTGCACACATTGAACCTGGAAGGAATATTCTGGCAATCCGAAATGACGGGACGCGCTATATTCGATTTTCGGACCTTACGGTTACCGTCCGCTTAAAGGGGAGTTCCCGGCGAATCCGCATCCCCGGCCAGAAGCTGGCGCCGCTCGCCGGAAGCGACGCGATACTTCCGGGGCGGACCGTCTCCATTCCGCTTGACGGCCTCGGCGTCGAGGCGCCGGCGGAATCAGCAGTCATTGAACCACCCCTGTGAGGGCCGGGCAAATGACCTTAGTGCTGATGAATTCGTCCGTATGCCTCCTGGGTGTGCTGCTTTGCCTGATGCCGCTCACCGTCCGGGCGCAGGACAAGCCCGATTTTGTCATTGATATGCCGGTGATGATGGATGACCGTTCCGTGGGCACGCTGGCGGTCGGCGTGACCGGTTCGGAGGTGCTGTTCGTGGATGCTGCGTCCTGGGGCGCCTTCGCCCCGGGAAAGATCGAGCGCACCACTGCCGGGCGCGTTCTGGAGCAGGCCGTGGACGGCCGGATTTCACTTCGGGCGTTCAGTGAGGCCGGCCTGAACATCGCGTTCGACCACAAGAAACTGCACCTCACCCTTACGCCGCGGGACGAGCAGCGCGAAACCCGGACCATCTCGCTGCGCCGGGGCGATCCCCCGGGGAAGGGGGAACGGGACACGGTCGGCGTGGCCGCCTATGTGAATGCCCGCGCATCCCAGCAGTTCGTCGTGGAAAACACGGCGGGAGATACGGGCCGGCAGGCGTTTCTGCTGGGAATCAACGGCGCCGCCCGCCTGTTCGGCGCAGACGGCGTGGCGCTGGAAGGCTCCATCTTCTACGACGAACTGGCGGAAGAAACGTGGCGGCGCGGCGAGGTTCGTCTGTTTCATGACGATGTCGAAAACGCGATCCGCTATACGGCCGGAGACCTGTTCTATCTGAGCAGCGCATTTCAGGGTGTGCCGCCGCTGGTCGGGCTGTCCGCGGAACGCAGCTACGGTACCTTGCAACCCTTTCGCATCGTTTCGGCCACCGGCCAGCAGAGTTTCGTCATCCGGGAAACGGCGCGGGTCGAAACTTATGTGAACGGAACGTTCCAGAATGTGATCCGCCTGCGTCCGGGTCGTTATAACTTGCGCGATTTCGCCTTCACCGAGGGGCTGAACGACGTCCGCCTGGTAGTCGAGGATGATGCGGGCGAGCGCCAAATCATCGATTTCACGCTGTTTCTGGACATCAATCTGCTGGAACAGGGCCTGAGCGAATTCTCCGTCAATGCGGGGTTCCGGAGAGACCTGCTGTTCGACGAAATCCGCTATGATTTCGAGGAGCCCGCCTGGTCCGGCTTTTACCGCTATGGCGTGACGAACTATCTGACGCTGGGCGTGAATTATCAGGGCAGTCCGGACCTTCACGCCGCGGGGCTCGAGGCGATCGCCGGTTCGCCGCTCGGGATCGTCTCCGGCGCCGCCACCATGAGCACCTCCGAGGAACATGGGGGCGGCTTTGCCGCGGCCGTGGACTGGCTTTACAATTTCGGCTTTTTCGGCGAGCGGCGCGATCAGGAGATCACACTCAGCGGCATCTATCTCAGCCGGAATTTCCTGCCGCTGGGATTCGAAACTCCCAACAATCCGTTCGAGTGGCAACTCCTCACGCGCTTTACCACGCCTTTACTGGAACGCACCTATGCGGGCATCACCGGAAGGCTGGCGTTCGCCCGGGACGGCGACGATCCGTTCATCGGCGACGAAACCTCCGTAGGGTTCACCATATCCCGTTCATTCGACGGGTTCTCGCTCAGCGCTAATGCTTCGTACACGGAGGGACGCCGGGAGGAAGAAATCGCCGGCTTTGTGACTCTGTCGGTCCCGCTTTCGCCGTCGGAGGCCATTACTGCGGCATGGGAAAGTCAATTCAACCGGACCCGGATCGACTATAACCGCTTTTCCAGGGACGTGGTGGGTGACATTTCAGGTCATGTGGGCCTCGTCGGGGCGGAAGACGATTTTTCCGCCGATGCGGACATTGCCTATCGCGGTAACCGGTTCATCGCCCGCGCCATTCATGACTTTCAGCCCGAGGGGTTTTTTGGCACGGAGGCGTTCGATACCCGGTTTCAGGCCACCACGCTGCAACTGGAAACGGGGGTGGCGTTCGCCGGGGATACAGTAGCGATGGGCCGTCCGATCACGGATGCCTTTGCCCTGGTCAAGCGTCATGAAACCCTGTCGGATACCACGATCGGGGTGAATTCAGTTCTGGATGAGCCCGTGGCGGTCGCCGATGATTTCGGTCCGGCCGTGGTGCCCAATCTGAGCAGCTACCGCACGCAGGTGGTTGGGTGGGATGCGGAGGATGTTCCCGTCGGCTACGCGCTCGGCGACACGGCGCGTACCATTATTCCCTCCGCCCGGTCCGGCTTCGTGTTTCAGGCGGGTTCCGCCGCTTCGATCACGGCGCTGGGCGTCGCGCTCGCGGCGGGCGGGCAGCCGATTTCACTCGCGTCCGGCACGGTGCGCCCGGCAGACGGACGCGATTTCCCCGCGAAGCGGACCTTCACCAACCGGGCCGGCCGCTTCGTAGTGCAGGGCCTGGAGCCGGGCGAGTACATCGCCGAGTTCGCGGACGACACGGAAGGCATGTTCCGTTTCACGGTAAAAGAAGGCGCCATCGGCGTCGTCGATGTGGGGCGCCTCGAAGCATGGGAGAAAATGTGATGTGGACCGTCGTCCTTGCAATGCTGGCGCTGACGGAACCCCTGACGAGTCCGTTCAGCGCAGAACCCGAGGCACTGGACAGGGCATGCGTGGCGCGCCTCGCTTCCGTCAGTACCGAGGGCGTTCAGCCCTACGCGCCCTTCGATCACGCGGACGGCGTTCTGGATGTGGATCTGGGAATCACGCAACCCGGCGAATGCGACCTGCGGCTGACCTTCCGCAGCGTGAACAGAAACCGCATGATCCGGGGCAAGCACGCGCTGGACTACCGGCTTCAGGCCGCAAACGGACAATGGATCGAGACCGACGGCGTAAACTTCGAAATGCTGAATACCTTGCGGCAGGGCCGCACTGCGCAGGCCATCGAGATCTTCGCCATTATGCCCGAGGGGCAGTGGCTGCCGCCAGGCGTCTATATCGATCGTTTAATCATTCAGCTTTATGACGGCGATCGTCTTCTGAACGAGAATGAAACGCGCCTGGCTGCGCTTGTGGTTTCCCAGGCGACGATCCAGGTGGCGGGGTCCGCGTCCGCCGGATTCGGCTATGACGGGGGCGCCAGCCTCGACTTCGGACGACTGGAAAGCGGCGAGGAAAAGTCCGTTTACCTTTTTGTGCAGTCGAATGCGAAATTTCTGCTCAATCTGTCCTCGGAGCATCAGGGCCGGATGACCCGCGTCGACAAGGGATTCGACGGTGCCTTTCTCGATTACGACGCCTGGATCGACAGCCGGGCGCTTGATCTTCGGAGCCCCGTGTCCTTCCGCCCCGGCGGCTTGCGCCGCCGGCCCCTGGAGCTCCGGGTCCGCATCGGCGACGTGGCGGGCAAGCCCGCCGGCGATTACCGCGACACGATCACGGTGGATGTGGTGCTTCTGGAATGAGGGGGGCCGCTGCTCAATAGCAGCATCCACGATTGACCCGACTGGATTAACCGGCATGACCCTCGCGCATCGCGATCACGCTCAAACCCGGACCGGAAGGGCCGGTTCGGCGCGTTCGTAAACGGAGTCGACCGAGGTCACCGACCATCGGCGGACGGACTTTTGCTCACAGGCATCGAGTTCAACGCATGTGCTGAACACAGAACGGGCTTCCGCGCGGCAGGTCAGGCGGAGTCCGGTGCAACAGCCAAATTTCCGGTCTTTGATCGATACGAAGACCTGTCCTTCGTCAGCCGTGCGGCGTTCGGTCTGTACCAGGACAGGTCCTGACCATCCGTGATCCGCGCACCACTGCCAGCCCCGGGCTTCCGCGACCTGTTCCAGCGGATCGAGAAAAACCGAACCCCGGTAATATCGCGGGTCCGGCTGGCCTTGCACAATTCTTCGCAAAAATTCGTCCGGATTCCCGGCAGGCAGGCGGCCATACATGTGGCCATGCGGGAACACGGCGGCGTTGGCGGCGAACCGGTCCCCGCCCAGATGGGAAGATTCCCACACGGAAATATCCCGGCCGGACCGTTCCGCCGCTGCGCGCAGTTCGCGCCAGGCGGCAAAGCCGAATTTCGCGCAGCACCGGTCGTGCGTGCCGTGGGTGCAGCAGAAGATATGGGTTTCGCCGGGTTGCAGCCGCACCGCATCGGGCCAGCGGCCGGTCTCAAATCCCTCTCTCAGCACGGCCTCCAGCCCGTCAACGGGGACCGCGCGCACATGAAGGGACTGGGGAAAAATCAGGAGATCGCAGGTATTTCCCCGGCCCTCTCCGGCCCGGTGAATGAGCCGGGTGACCACGCCCGCCCGCGCATTGAGATTGCTAAGCAGCCGCGCCGCGCCTTCCGGGAAGCCGCGCGCCTGCAGGGCGTCGTGAGCCCAGGCGGGTTTCGGCCATGTGATGAAGACATAGGCAGAACCCGGCGCCGCCGTTCCGGCGAGGGGTTCCCCTGCCGCCTGGCTCATGTGTGCGCAGAAGTCCCGGTCCGTCATTTCGCCCCGCGATTCCATTCAGGAAGATACCGTCGCGTAGTATTGCAAATAAGAATGAATTGCAACATATTCATTTGCAACATACGGTGTCGAAACACCGGCGTTTATTGATACAATCAGGGCGGGCGGCGCCGCTTGCACCGTTGCCGCCGTTTGACGCTGACTGGAGGGAGCCGATGACATCATTCAGGCACGAGCCTCGAGGGGAAGAACGGGATCAGGACGAGCTGGTCATCCTGGTGGAGGAACTGCCCGGGGCGCGGGACCGGATGGAAACCCTGGATCCGGACGGAGCCGACGTAACGGCATGACCGGCGCCGCCAGCTGCGGCTGGACGCTGGCGGACCTTTTGTCTCCCGCTTCGGAGGCCGCGTTCCGGGACGTCTGGGGGCGTGTTCACCTGCATGTGCCGGGCGCGGCCGGCAAATTCTCGAATCTCTTCGGCTGGCCCGAGCTCAATCGCCTTCTGGAGCAGCACCGGCTTGCCGCGCCGCGCCTGCGGCTGACTCATGCCGGCGATACGGTGGATGAACGGGAATATCTCATCCGTTTGCGCAATCGCGCAGGCGATGAGAAGGCGCGTCTGGACGTTCCGGCTCTCTACAGACACCTGCAAAACGGCGCCACGCTCAATCTCAATGACGTCGAGGAAATGTCGCCCGCCCTGACGCCTTTGGTTGCGGGCCTGGCGCGCGTCTTTCATGTCCGCCCGCAGGTTAATCTGTATGCCACCTGGAAGATGGACAGAGGTTTCGGTGTTCACTGGGACAGTCACGATGTGTTCGTCCTGCAGATCGCGGGACGAAAGTGCTGGCAGGTTTACGGCTTCACCCGGGAAAGCCCGCTTTTCCGCGACGTGCAGCATGACGATACGCCGCCGGGACAGCCCATCTGCGAAGCGGTCCTCACCGCCGGCGATTTGCTGTATTTGCCCCGGGGCTATTGGCACGATGCGACCGGACAGGGTGAGCCCACGCTTCATCTGACGATCGGGGTGCCGACGCCGACGGGCATCGACCTGATGACCTGGCTCGTGGACAGCCTGCGCGACGATGTGCGCTTCCGGCGGGACCTGCCGGTCCTCGATCCCCCGGCCCGCAGGCGCGCCGCCGCGGAATTGCGCGATGCCCTCACGGAGCGGTGTACGGACGATATGGTCGAACGTTTCCTGGAGTCTCGCCTTGCCAGTCTTGCCGGTCCGCCACGCCTGAGCCTGCCGCTCGGGCCTGCCGGTTTGATGGATGACGATCTTCGGGACGAAACCCGCATCGGTTTCGCCGGGGTTTCTTTCACTAACTTCCGCGCCGGACCGGAACCCGGACAGATCCGCTTCGAAGCCCTCGGCAGGCAATGGGTGCTTTCGGAAAAACTGGGGCCTGCCCTTGAAGCGCTGCTCTCCGGCAAAACGATGACGGTCGGCAATGTCCGCAAGCTGACGGAGGACGCTGTCACCGATGCGGCATTGAAACGCGCTCTTGCAAAACTGATTGGCGAAGGGCTGTTGTGCCTCGAGAGGTGACGGGTTGCAAAACAGCCCCAATCGGCAGCGGGACGGCGAAGGCGCCAGCGCGCAGCCATATCTCGCGGCGGCGGGGCGCCGGGTTCAAGCAAGCTCTCGGCGGCACCCTTTCCCGTAAAGGTGAACAACCCTATTCTTCGGACAAGGTGAACGATGCCGCCACTGCCCCGCTTGAAAGCGGGGCACGTTTTCGGCCCGGGGGGGAAGTCCTGAGAGGGGGGCGGCACAGCAGGGGGACAACCGATGCGCACAGGGCTGTTACCATTCCATCGGAACCTTCGGCCATTCAATTTGTCCACCCTGATCGCCCGTGCCGTTTCGCTGACCATGTGTCTTGCCGCCCCTGTCGTCGCGGAGGAGCGCGCGGGGCTGAGTGAAGCGCAGATCGACAAGCTGGCGGCGCGCAGCCTTGAAACCTTCCGGGTGCCGGGCATGGCCGTCGGTATCGTCCGGAACGGCGAGGTGGTGCACCTGAAGGGCTATGGCAGGCGCGAAGTCGGCAAGCCCGGCGCCGTCGATCCGCATACGATCTTCAAGATCGCCTCCAATTCCAAGGCGTTCACCACGGCGGCGCTCGCCATGCTGGTCGATGAGGGCAGGATCGAATGGGACGACCGCGTGACCGGCCTGCTGCCCGGCTTTCGCATGCATGACGCTTACGTGACGCGCGAGATGACCATAAGGGACCTCCTCATCCATCGCAGCGGCCTGGGGCCGGGGGCGGGCGGCCTGATGCTGTGGCCGTCACCAAACCAGTTCACGCGGGAGGATATTGTTCGCGCGCTGAGACAGTTCCCCCTCGTCAGCAGCTTCCGCAGCCGATACACCTATGACAATCTGCTCTATATCGTGGCGGGCGAGATCATCGCCAAAGTTTCGGGCCGGCCCTACGAGGCGTTCATCGACCGGCGGATCATGAAGCCGCTCGGCCTGAAAAGCTGCTTTGCCGGGCCCGTTCCGCCTGAAGCCATGAAGAATGCCGCCAGGCCGCACGGCATAATTGACGACAAGGTCATCATCATCGAACGCTCGCTGATCACCAGCGAGAAGTCCAACATGGCCGCCGCGGGGGGCCTGCATTGCAGTGCCCATGACATGCTGGTGTGGCTCCAAACGCAACTGAACCGGGGCGTTTCACCGGACGGGGTGCGGCTGTTCAGTGAACGTCAGGCTGCCGAAATGTGGAGGCCGCAGACCGTGATGCGTGTTTGGCGGTCCGAGCGCGCGCGCGACCGCACACGGTTCAAGGCCTACGGACTGGGGTGGCGGATCTCGGACGTGTACGGATATAAGCGAATCTCCCATACCGGCACGGTGTCCGGCATGCTGTCCGCCGTCACCCTGCTTCCGGAGCTCGATCTGGGCATTGTGGTGCTGGTCAACGGCGCCTCGTCCGACGCGCGCAATGCCGTGATGTTCAGCCTCGTTCATGGCTATGTGGGCGCACCGCCCCGGGACTGGGTGACCCGGCTGGCGGCTGCACGCAAGGCAAACCCCTGGCAGGAGCCCGATCCCGCCTGCAAGGCCGATCCTTCAGCCGGCGTGCCGGGCGTGACGGGCACCTATGAGGACCCGTGGTTCGGCCGCGTCGAGATTGCCTCCCGCGACGGTGTGCTGCGTTTTCGTTCCGTCAAATCTCCCCGTCTTGCCGGGACCATGACCTTCTGCCGGCGGCCGGGCGTCTATGCCGTCCGCTGGGACGACCGCACGCTGGCGGCCGGAGATGCCCTTGCCGTGGTGAAAACCGGCGCCGAAGGCAAGGCCGCCTCCATGCGCATGGAGCGAATCGATCCGCAGGGGGATTACAGCTTCAATTTTCAGGACCTGAATTTCAGGAAGGTGGATTAGGGGGCACGGCGGGGGCTCACGGGGCGCCTTCCGGCAATCGGCCGGATACAAGTTTGGTGCGGGCGGGGGGACTCGAACCCCCACTGCCTTTCGGCAAACGGATTTTCTTACCAGCTACGGCTTTCGCCGCCCTCCGCGCTCGCCAACTGCGAGCTTCGAGGTTTGTGGTCTGGACTATCCCTTCACCCTGGCGCATGCGCTTTAGGTGCTGCCCGTCTAGTCTCTACACCTTCCCGGCCCTGAGCATCTGTATCCCCGAGGGCCGGGCTTGGCTCGGGATCGCCATTTCACAGGTTTCCCCGAATTTGAGCAGTTCTGCATCCCGGGTTTCCCCGGAGAGCACTCAAGTTGGTCTCAAGTCCGTTGCGTCTACCGATTCCGCCACGCCCGCTTGAGCCTCCTTCTATAGACATGGATGGCCGGTGCGCCAAGATGCAGTGCCCCGGTTGCCAGATCCCTGTTCCTCGACAACCTTTCTCTTCCCGCCACAGCGGTTCAAGAGCGGCTCCGCCAAGGGGCCGTGGTGAAAAGTCCACGGAGAAGGTGCTGCCTGTATCGCGCCGCGCCCGCACAAGGCAACGGCGGCCGCATCGGACCGCCGTCGACAGAAAAAACTTGTTCACGGCCGCGATGGCGCCCCTAATCTGGGACCCAT
>JBKHIN010000115.1:0-8256 GCA_046538635.1 Alphaproteobacteria bacterium | reverse complement strand
GCCGAACGCGCCCTGGCCGGGGCGGAAACGGCCAGGGAAGACGCCGAGGCGCGCGAGGCGCGGGCGCGCGAGCCGCTTCAGCAGGCGGACAGACGGATCAGCGCGCTGAATGCCGAGGCCAAGGCGCTGCGCCAGGTTCTGCGCGTGGATGAGGGCAATCTGTGGCCCCCGGTGATCGACGAACTCACGGTGGAACCGGGCTATGAAACGGCGCTGGGCGCGGCGATCGGGGACGACCTGGAAGCGCCGCTGGACGAAGCGGCCCCCGCCCACTGGCTGACGCTGAACCCGCTGGCGGACCCGCCTGCCCTGCCCCGGGGCGCGCAACCGCTGGCCGCTTTCGTGAGCGCGCCCGATGCGCTCGCCCGCCGCCTGACACAGGTAGGCGTGGTGGATGCCGAAGAGGGCGCGGCCCTGCAGGCACTGCTGCAGCCGGGGCAGCGCCTGGTCAGCCGGGAAGGCGCGCTGTGGCGCTGGGACGGCTTCACGGCCCGTGCGGACGCCCCCACGGCGGCGGCCGAGCGTCTGGCCCAGCGCAACCGACTCGCCGAGCTGGAGGCGGAAATCGCCGAAGCGGAGGCCGAGGCCGCAAGGGCGCGCGCGGATTATCACGAGGCGCGGGAAGACGCGCAGCGCAAACGCAGCGCCGAAACGGAGGCCCGGCAGGCGGTGCGCGCGGCGGGCAAGGCGTATCAGCAGGCCCAGGAAGGCATGGCGGCGGCGGAGCGCGAAAGCAGCCGCCACCGGGCGCGTCTGGCCACGCTGGAGGAAACCGCCGAACGGCTGCGCCAGGAAGAGGAAGAGGCCGCCCGGGAACTGGCCGCGCCCCTGCAGGCGCTCGAGCGGCTCGGCGACGGATTTCATCTGGGCGGCCGGCTGAGGGGGTTGCGCGCGGCGGTGAGCGAAGCGCGCGAACGGCTGGCCGGGGATCAGGCGGCGCTGGATGGTCTTAAGCGGGAGGTGGACAGCCGCGCCCGCCGCATGGAGGAAATCGGCCGGGAGAGTGCCGCCTGGGCCGAACGGCTGAAGGACGCAGAACGGCAGATCACGTCGCTGGACGAGCGCCGCACGGAAGCCGAAGCCCGGCTGGCGGAGGTTCGCGCCGTGCCGGCAGGCCTGATGGAAAAGCGGGCGGGGCTGATCGCGGCCCTCGATCAGGCGGCGGAAAAGCGGGACCGGGCCGCCGACGCGCTCGCCGAAGCCGAGGCGGCCCTGGCCGAGGCCGGCAAAAAGGACCGTGCAGCCCAGAAGGCCATGAGCGACGTCCGCGAGGAGCGGGCGCGCACGGAGGCCAGGCTGGACGGCGCGCGGGAACGGCTTACGGATGTCATCGAACGCATCGCCGAGGCCATGGACTGCGCGCCGGAACAGGTTCTGGAAACGGGTGAAGTTGACCCGGGCGAAGACCTGCCGCCCCTGCACGACACCGAACGCCGCCTGGAAAAGCTCAAGCGGGCGCGCGACAGCATGGGCCCGGTGAACCTGCGGGCCGACCACGAAACGCAGGAATATCAGGAACAGTATGACAGCCTGTCGGCCGAGCGCGCCGAGCTCGAGGAAGCGATCACCAAGCTGCGCCAGGGCATCGCCAATCTGAACCGGGAGGGCCGGGAACGCCTGCTCAGCGCCTTCGATGTGGTCAACGGCCATTTCAAGCACCTGTTCACCACCCTGTTCAGCGGCGGGCAGGCGGAACTGCAACTGGTGGAGTCCGACGATCCGCTGGAGGCGGGGCTGGAAATCATGGCGCGCCCGCCGGGCAAGCGGCTGCAATCCATGTCACTTCTGTCGGGCGGGGAACAGGCGCTGACGGCGCTGTCGCTGATCTTCGCGGTGTTCCTGTCCAATCCCGCGCCCATCTGCGTGCTCGACGAGGTGGACGCGCCGCTGGACGACACCAATGTGGAACGTTTCTGCAACTTGCTCGACGAAATGGTGCGGGCGACCGATACGCGTTTCATCATCATCACCCACCATGCGTTGACCATGTCGCGCATGGACCGGCTCTACGGGGTGACCATGGCCGAACGCGGGGTCAGCCAGCTCGTTTCGGTGGACCTGATGACGGCGGAAAAGGTGGCGGCGGCGGTTTGACCGGCCGGTTGGAAGGAGGGCCGCGCGCGAACTGTCGCAGCGCCATTTTTCCCAATCATATCAATGGTTTAGGGAAGGTTACGGGTCGCTTGACAAGCCGTTTGGCCTGAGGCTAGGTTGCCCCCGCCTTAGGGCACGGAACCGACCTGTCATTGGGTGCCTGCCATTTCCAACGCCAAGAATACCGGGCCGGAAGACGACCGCGGCCGGGACGATACCGGCGAACGCCGCTCCCCGGATCTCGCGGACGTCGAAGCTCGGCTTCGCAGGGCGCGGGGGAACGGAAAGGCAAATCCGGGACAGGAGGAAGCGCCGTCGGCGCGCAGCGCGGCCTACCGTCTGGGTTCGGACATTATTGCGGGGCTACTCGCAGGAGCGATACTCGGCTGGGGCCTGGACCAGTTGCTCGCCACGTCGCCGTGGTTGCTGATCGTCTGTATGCTGCTGGGTTTTGCCGGAGGCGTGACCAACGCCATCCGGCAGTTGCAGGACTGGAACCGGCGCGCAGGCCAGTCCTCCGGCGGTGACGACAGCTCCGGAGACCGGTGAGAAAAGGAATGAAGAGGGCCTGAACGGGCCCGCGCGGCGCGCGAGCGCCGGCGGCAACAGGGAGCGGAAGCTTGGCCGATCCGATCCATCAGTTCGAAGTGAAGACACTGGTGCCCCTGGAGGTCCTGGGGCTGGACGCGTCGCTGACCAATTCGGGCGTGTTCATGGTGATCGCCGCCGCGTCGATCACGGCATTCTTCATGTTCAGCATTTCCAAGCGCGCCATCGTGCCCGGCCGGATTCAGTCGATCGCCGAGCTATCGTACGAATTCATCGCCGACATGATACGGGGAACGGCGGGTACGGACGGGCTGAAGTTCTTCCCGTTCATCTTCTCGCTGTTCATGTTCATTCTGATCTGCAACCTGCTGGGCATGATTCCGGGCGCCTATACGGTGACCAGCCAGATTGTGGTGACCTCCGCGCTGGCGGCGGTGGTCTTCATCCTGGTGGTGGGCTACGGCTTCATCCGCAACGGCACGAAATTCCTGCGGGTGTTCGCGCCCTCGGGCATTCCCTGGCCGCTGCTCATCTTCATCGTGCCCATCGAGATCTTTTCCTTTCTCAGCCGCCCTTTCAGCCTGTCGCTGCGGCTGTTCGCCAATATGCTGGCGGGCCATATCATGCTGAAAGTGATTGCGAGCTTTGTCGTTGCCATGATCGCCGCCGGAGGCATCAGCCTCCTGGGCGCGCTGGTACCGCTGGTCTTCAATGTGGCACTGGTCGCGCTGGAATTCCTGATCGCCCTGTTGCAGGCGTTCGTCTTCGCGATCCTGTCATGCATTTATCTGAACGACGCCCTGCATCCGGGGCACTAGGAACGGAACCCAACGGACAAGAGGAGTGGAACCATGGAAATCGATGCCGCAAAATATGTGGCTGCGGGTCTGGCCAGCATGGCGATGGGCGGTGCGGCCATTGGCGTGGGGCTGATTTTCGGCAATTACCTTCAGGCGGCGATCCGCAATCCCGCCGCCGCCCAGGGCCAGTTCGGCAACCTGATTTTCGGCTTTGCCGTGACCGAACTGATGGGCATTGTGGGCATCGTGATCGCCTTCGTGCTTTTGTTCACCTGAAGTCCCGGCGGGGCGGTCCGTCCGCCCGCCGGTCCGCCTTTACATGAGGCTTGTCGATGGCCAGCACGGCGAATACCGAAACCCTGATCGAGCCGGGCACGCCGGAGGGAACCAAGGATACCTTCCCGCCCTTCGACACGGACACGTTCGCGCCGCAGCTTGTCTGGCTCGCGATCACCTTCGGCTTCCTCTACATGATGATGTCGCGCTTCGCCCTGCCGCGCATTGCGGCGGTGCTCGAGGAGCGTCACGACCGGATCGCGGACGATCTGGACAAGGCCGAGGAACTGAAGGGGCAGACCGAGCAGGCTATTGCGGCCTATGAGAAGTCGCTGGCCGACGCCCGCGCCAAGGCCCATGCCATCGCCGCGGAAACCCATGCGGAAATCATGGCCGAGGTAGAGGCGCAGCGCGCCGAAACCGACCGCCAGATCAACGCCAAGCTGGCGGAAGCCGAAAAGCAGATCCACGCCACCAAGACGGCCGCCCTCGCCCATGTGCGCGATGTAGCGACCGACACGGCGGGCATCATCGTCGAACGCCTGCTGGGCTCCGCCCCGGACGCCAAGGCCGTGGGCAGCGCGGTGGAGGCGGAACTCGGCCATACCAAGGCGGCGGAATAGGAGCGACGCCCATGATGACCGAAACGTTCTGGGTCGCGGTTTCGCTGATCATTTTCCTTTTCGTCCTGTGGTACATCCGTGCCCCCGGGATGCTGACGAAACGTCTGGACGACCGCGCCCGCAAAATCCGGGAGGAGCTGGATAACGCCCGGAAACTGCGCGAGGACGCCCAGGCCGTGCTGGCGCAATATCAGCGCAAGCAGCGGGCGGCGGAAAAGGAAGCCGAAGAGATCGTGATCCGCGCGCGGGAAGAGGCCGAGCATTCCGCGGAAGAGGCCCGCAAGGCGCTGAAGGAGCAGATGGAACGCCGCTTCAGGCTGGCGGAAGAAAAAATCGCCCAGGCCGAAGCCCAGGCATTGAGCGAAGTCCGCCGCACGGCGGCGAATGTGGCCGTGGCGGCGGCGCGCAAGATGATCGCGAGCCGCCTCACCGAGGCCGACAGTGCGCGCCTCATCGATAACGGCATCGACGAGGTGGGCCGCAAGCTGCATTGAGGGCGAGGCGCGGAATAGCAGTAGCGTCTGCGTGCAAGGTAAAATCCGGCGAGAGACGGAATTCAGTGCGCAGGGTACTGACGTTCAACCGCAGCGGAGGCTGAATTCCGCTTTTTGCCGTGAAGCCTCTGGGTCCCTGCTTCCGCAGGGATGAGCGGTATAAGCACAAATCTCTGTTTTCCTCCGCTCATCCCGGCCGAAGAGCCGGGACCCAGTGCGCAAGGCAAGAGAGTTCAAAGGAATCAGGAGGCCGAATTTCCTCCGGTGATGTGAAGCATTACCGGCAGTTCGGACGCGAGCGGTGCAGTGCCGATCAGCCCTCACGCCACGGCGCGTTCGGACAGGCCCGTCTTTTCCCGGATGAGATCGAGCAGCTTGCCCGCCTCCGAAATCTCGGCATGCACATGCAGGACATTGATCCCGCTACGGCTTTCGGGGGGAAGGCGCACCGCATCCTTGGCGGTGGTGAGCAGCGCCAGATCCTCCGGCGCCGCCAGTTTTTCCAGCACATCCAGCGTTTCATCATCCAGGGGATGATGGTCCGGGTAGGAACGGGTCTGCTTCACGTCCAGTCCGGCGGCCCGCGCCGTGTCGAAAAATTTGCGCGGACGGCCGATGCCTGCAAAGGCGAAGTAGGAGCGCCCCTTCAGTGCCCTGACGGAACCTGCGTCCGGCACCAGCCGCGCCCGGAATGTCGGCTTCTCGCGGCACGGCCCTTCCAGCCGGAATTTTTTCGAGCCGCCCATGATGATAACCGCATCGGCGCGGGCGCATCCCTGTTCGGGCGTTTCGCGCAGGGGACCTTGCGGAAAGATCCGGCCGTTGCCGAAGGCCACTTCGCCGTCCACCACCAGGAGCGAGGCATCCTTGACCAGTGACGGATTCTGATAGCCGTCATCCATGACGATCAGATCCGCCCCCAGTTCGGCCGCCGCACGCGCCCCCTCTACCCGGTTGGCCGAAACTACGGTCGGGGCGACCTGAGCGAGGAGGAGCGCTTCGTCGCCGACATCCTCCGCCTTGTGACGATTGAGGTCCACCTGTTCCGGACCGATGGCGACGCCGCCATAGCCGCGCGTCAGGATGACCGGCCGGAAACCTTTCTCGGACAGCATCCTCGTCAGCATAAGAACAACAGGCGTCTTGCCCGCCCCGCCCACGGTGAGATTGCCCACGCAGATCACCGGAATGCGGGCGCGCGCGGGCGTGATCCGGCCGCGCTTCCAGTTATCGATACGGGCGTAAAGGCGGCTCAGCGGGGCCAGCGCCCGCACCAGCGGCGGCAATGGTGCACGCGGGTTATCGGGATACCAGAAGCCCGGAGCTTTCATGCAATTTCCCCCCGTTCCCCAAGCACTTCGAGCACAAGGGAAGACGTCTCTTCCAGCATGCCGTCCATCCTGCCGGCGAAGGATGCGGCGCTTTCGATCAGCGTTCCACGCCGGCCTTCGTCTGTCAAAAGTTCGTGCAGGCGATCCGCCAGTTCCCGGCTGTCATGCACGACGATGGCGGCGCCGGCCGCATTCATGTCGCGAAAGATGGAGGCGAAATTCTCCGTATGGGGCCCATGCAGGACCGCGCAGTCAAGACGCGCGGGCTCCAGCGGGTTACTGCCGCCATGCGGGCTGAGGCTGCGGCCGACGAAGGCCACCGGCGCCAGCCGGTAGAACAGGCCCAGCTCGCCAATCGTGTCGGCCAGGTAAATCTCCGTCGCCGGGCGGGGCAGGTCACCGGCGGAGCGCACGGCCACCGCATGACCGGCCGCGCGCAATTCCCGCGCAATCTCCCCGCCCCGCTCCGGGTGCCGCGGCGCGAGAACGGTCAGCAGACCGGGCAGGTGCGCCGCGAGGCTCGTATGCACCGAAGCGGCGATGTTCTCTTCCGGCGCCTGGGTGCTGGCCGCCAGCCAGACCGGCCGTTCCCCCACCGCCTCGCGCAGCCGAGCCAGTTCGGCTTCAGCCGCATCGAGCGACGGGGCCGCGAATTTCAGATTTCCGCCCACTTGCGCCTGTGTCACGCCCAGCCGCCGCAGCCGCGCCGCATTGTCTTCGTCGATGGCCAGGACGCGGCGGAAACAGCCCAGCAGGCTCGCCGAGCTTTTCGGAAAGCGCCGCCACCCGCGCAGCGACCGTTCCGACAGCCGGGCGTTGACCAGCAGCATGGGCACGCCGCGGGCCGCCGTCTGGCCCACCAGATTGGGCCACAGTTCCGACTCCGCCCACACGGCGGCGTCCGGGCGCCAGTGATCGAGAAACCGGCGCACCTGCGCGATGCCGTCCACGGGCACATATTGGTGAACAGCGCGGGCGGGCAGGCTTTGCGCCATGAGCCGGGCCGAGGTGACCGTGCCGGTGGTCAGCAGAGCGTGAACATCCTCGCGCAGGTGAAGAACCCGTTCGATCACGGGAAGCAGCGCGCGGGACTCGCCGACACTGGCGGCGTGAAACCAGATCAATTTCCCCGGCGGGCGTGCCAGACCGGAACGGCCCATGCGCTCACCGAGCCGGGCGGCGTCTTCCTTGCCCCGGCGCAGGCGCGCGCGCAGCACGAAGGGCGCGGCCACGCCGGCCACCCGGCTGACCGGGGGATAAAGGGCAACCAATCCTTTGAGACTCATCCGCCCGCCGTCCGTTGGCGGCTCTGCGATACCCGCCATCTCGCTCATTTCCCCGGAAACTCCGGAAACGGCGCACGCTACCATGCCCTGATTCAGAGCAGCAATTGCTTTACAGGGTGTTCATGACCGCCTTGGCGGCTACTCCGTCAAATTCGCCGGAACGGCGGCGCCGGAATAGTTTTGCTCGGCCTTCTGCATCAGTTCCCGGCCCCGGCGTCTCAGCCTCTCGGACTCGGCCAGTCTGGCTTCGCCCTCTTCGATCCGGGAACGGCCCTTTTCGATCAGTTCGCGGCCCTCGTTCAGACGCTTCCACGCGTCCTGCCATTCCTCAACCACGCGATTGAGACGGTCCCGCTGCGTGCGCGCCCTTTCCAGCGAAACCAGAGGCCCGAAGCTGTCGCCAAAGCGCGCATATTCGTGCTGCTTCTCTTCAATGACGGCCTCCGCGCGCTCGGTCATGACGCGGCCTTCCTCGACACTCTTCCGGCCCCGTTTTTTCAGTCTGGCGCCCTCCTCGGCCAGCGAGCCGGCGCGTTCGACCATTTCGCTGCCCTCGTTCCACATCTTGCCGAGATCCGCCACCGCCTCGCCCTCGGCGATCATCTGATCGCCGCGGCTCGGTTCGTCCTTGCCGAACAGGCTGCCGCAGCCGGCGAGCGCCACCGCCAATGCGGCCGGCACGGCCAGGCGGAGGTTCCGGAAAATGACTTTCATGTCTGACTTCCCCTGACTTTTCTGCAGCAAATCGCCCTTCCGGAGATAATGAGGGACCGGACTTCACCCTCCGGTCCCTTCGCAAGAGC
>JBKHIN010000390.1:0-3135 GCA_046538635.1 Alphaproteobacteria bacterium | reverse complement strand
GCCTTGATGGCCGCGCCCGCCTCGGCGCGCCCGCCGCGCTCGCGCAGCAGCCGGTAATTGGCGGCCAGCGCGTCGAGGTTGATGGTCAGATGCCCGCCCTGGGGGCGCTCGCCGTGAAGCCAGCTCATAGGCTGTCATCCCCGGGGCGGGGTGAAACAGCACCGGCTGAAAGGAGCGAGGGAAGAGAAGCGAGGAGCGAGAGGCGAAAGGCACAAATCGTCTCGCTTCTCGCTTCTCTCCCCTCTCTTCTTAAAACCCCTCCACCGGCCGCGCCTGGCCTTCGCGCGCCAGATTGCCGAAGCGCGTCAGTTCGGCGTGGAACTGGAGTTCCACCGTGCCCACGGGCCCGTGGCGCTGCTTGCCGATGAGGATCTCGGCCTTGCCGTGAATCTGTTCGGCCTTGTCCAGCCATCTCTGAAACTTGTCCGTCTCGCTCTCGTCGGGCTTTTTCGCCTCGTGGTAATATTCCTCCCGATAGACGAACAAAACCACATCGGCATCCTGTTCGATAGAGCCGGATTCCCGCAAATCCGCAAGCTGGGGCCGCTTGTCCTCGCGGGCCTCCACCGCCCGCGACAACTGCGACAGGGCGATCACCGGCACGTTCAGCTCCTTGGCCAGCGCCTTTAACCCTTGCGTGATCTCGGTGATCTCCTGCACGCGGCTGTCCTGGCGCTTGCGTCCGGAGGGCTGGAGAAGCTGGATGTAGTCCACCACCAGCAGGTCCAGCCCCTGCTGGCGTTGCAAGCGGCGGGCCCGCGAGGCCAGCGAGGCGATGGAAATCCCGCCCGTGTCGTCGATATGGAGCGGCATGCGCTCCACCTCGGCCACGGCCTCGACGATGGAACGGAAGCTGCGCTCGTCGAGTTGCCCGCGCCTGATGTGGTGGGAGGGGATCTCGGCCTGCTCGGCAAGGATCCGCGTCGCCAGTTGTTCGGCGGACATTTCCAGCGAGAAGAAGCCCACGACGCCGCCGTCCTCGGCTTTCGGCTTGCCGTGGGCGTCGCGGCCTTCCCTGTAGCGCCGGGCTACATTGGTGGCGATGTTGGTGGCGAGCGAGGTCTTGCCCATGGCCGGGCGGCCGGCGAGTACGATCAGGTCGGACGCCTGCAGGCCCCCCAGCATGCGGTCCAGATCGGTGAGCCCGGTCGAGAGCCCCGAAAGATGGCCGTCGCGCTTGTAGGCGGCCTCGGCCATTTCAATGGCGAGTTTGGCCGCGCCCTTGAAGTCCGTGAAGCCGGAACCGTATTTGCCCTTTTCGGCGAGGTCGTAAAGGTGCTGCTCGGCGCGCTCGATCTGCTGGATGGGGGCGAATTCCGTATTCGGCGAGCGGGCGGCGGACCAGATTTCCTCGCCCACGGTCATCAGCCCGCGCAGCACCGACAGGTCGAAAATGGTCTGGGCGTAGGACTTGACGTTGATGATGTTCACGGAAGCCGCGGCGAGGTGCACCAGATAGGAACTGCCGCCCACATCCTGATAGCCCGGATAGTCGCGCAGATAGGTGTCCACGATCACCGGCGTGGCGACCTTGGACTTTTCCAGGATGTCGCCGATGATCCGGAAAATCCGGGCGTGCAGATCCTCGTAGAAATGCTCCGGGCTGAGGATGGACTCGGCCTGAAAATAGGCTTCGTTGTTCACCAGAATGGCGCCCAGCAGCGCCTGTTCGGCTTCCACATTGGCCGGAATTTGCGGATCGGCCGGGTCGTCCGCGCCGCCGTCCAGGTCGTCCGTGTATGGAGCTTTGTCCATCTCCACTCCGCTCTTTCCCGCGCAATCGGAAATCCATGAGGCCATATGATCAGGCGTCTGAGCGAGGCGCACCGGATCCCTGCTTTCGCAGGGATGAGCGGGAAAAGGGGCACTGCCCAGAGCCGCCAACCTGACCGCGTCCTGCTCTAACGCGGCGAACAGGAGGCCGTCATCAGGGGAGAGGCACTTATCCACAGTGCGCCGATTCGTTATCCCCCACAAACAATCCCCTGAATCATGGGGATAACTCAGGCGCAAAAAAACGCCGGCCCGCCGATGGCGCGGCGGGCCGGGTAAGTTGCTGCCGGAGGTTAAGGTCTCAAGCCTGCGATTTTTCTTCCGTTCCGGATTCAGGCTCGGGTTCCGTTCCCGGCTCGGCGGGTTCGGCTTCCTCTTCGCCCTGTTCCAGTTCCCGTTCCTCTTCGGGTTCCAGCGCGCCTTCCTCGAACACTTCCTCAGGCGCGAGGCCTTCCTCTTCTTCCTCCTCGCTGGGTTCGGCGGTGACGTCCTCGCCGCGCGCCTGGCGTACCGCCTCTTCCTCGGAGCGCGCCACGTTGACGGTGATGGAGACGATCACCTCGCCATGCAGTTCGACGCGCTGCTCATGCAGGCCCAGGGATTTGATGGGCCGCTCCAGCACGATCTGGCCGCGGTCCACCGAGAAGCCTTCCTCGGTGAGAATGGCGGCGATGTCGCGCGCCGATACCGAGCCGTAGAGCTGGCCCGACTCCCCGGCCTGGCGGATGACGACGAAGGACTTGCCGTCGAGATCGCGGCCCACCCGTTCGGCCTCTTCCTTGCGCTCCAGATTGCGCGCCTCGAGCTGGGCGCGCTCGCGCTCGAAGCGGGCCATGTTTTCCTTCGTGGCGCGCAGCGCCTTCTGGCGCGGCAGCAGGTAATTGCGCGCGAAGCCCGGCTTCACCGTGACCACGTCGCCCATCTGGCCGAGTTTCTCGACCCGTTCCAGGAGAACAACCTCCATGGCCCCCTCCTATCGGTTCACGTAAGGCAAAAAGCCCATGAACCGCGCGCGCTTGATGGCGCGGGCCAGTTCACGCTGCTTCTTGGCGGAAACCGCCGTGATCCGGCTGGGCACGATCTTGCCGCGCTCGGAGACGAAACGCTGCAGCAGCTTCGTATCCTTCCAGTCGATCTTCGGCGCATTGGGCCCGGAGAACGGGCAGGATTTGCGGCGGCGGAAGAAGGGCCGCCGAATGGGCACCTGGGGAATCTTGTCGGCCATCAGCTATCTCCCTTGCCTGCCTTGCCGTCGCCTTCGCGGCCGCCTTCGCGACCACCGTCACGGCCGCGATCGCGCCCGCCGCCGCCCCGGTCGCCTCTGCGTCCCCCGCGCCGGTCGTCCCGGCCGCGGCTCTGGAG
>JBKHIN010000389.1:0-3136 GCA_046538635.1 Alphaproteobacteria bacterium | reverse complement strand
GCTGAACCCCGCGCCGGGCACGAGCGCAACGTCCGCCTCGCGTGCCGCTTCGTCCAGCGCCGCGAGCCGTTGCAGCACGGGAAGGTCACAGCCGATGTCGAGATAATGCACGCCGTGGCGGATACAGGCCTGGGCAAGAGGCTCCGCCGTGGCGGGGATGAGGGCGGCGTTCAGCACCGCGTCCACGTCCTCCAGCGCCCGGGCGGCGGCGGCCGGATCGCTGAGCGGGAATACCCGGAAAGGAAGCCGGTGCTGTTCCGCCAGTGCCCGGACGTGCCCTTCGCTCCGCCCCGCGACCACCGGACGCAGGCCCCGCGCAAGGGCGGCATCCAGGATCAGCCGTCCGGTGAAGCCGGTGGCGCCATAAATCATGCATACGGCGGTCATGCGGTCCGTGCGCTCGTCCAACCGGACCACGCCCCGGCGGGCGCGGTCCTCCGCCCCGCAATTCCGGCAGCACGCGGCGCGTTCGGAGCAGGACGTCTTCTCCGTCCGGCACGGGGCCGGGCGAATGTCCGTCCCGGGGCTGCCTTACGGCTTACCCTTGCCGGGCTTTGAAGCGCCTTTGGGTCTTGTTGATGACATAAATGCGGCCGCGCCTGCGGACCACACGGCAATCCTTGTGCCGGGCCTTCAGCGATTTGATTGAGTTTCTGACTTTCATCGGACTGTTCCGGACGATGGATCGCGGCCCTTGGCCAGTTGGTTTCTCACGCGGCCGGAACCTCTCCCCGCCGCGGCGGCGCGAACCTACAGAGGCCCGCCCCGCCTGTCAATTCGGGTGAGGCGCGCACAACCATGTCGTCGGTCTAAACCGTTACCCAGCCGGGGCTCACTCGAACCCTACTCGGACGGCCCGGCGGCCGGCTCCACGGAGGCGACATGCACGAAATACCGCTTCCACGCGCCCTGATGCCGGTTCAGCACCCAGCTCATCCGCAGGTCCGAGGAGCTAACCTCGCCGTCCGGCGCCATCAGGTCCGAATGTGCGCGGCCCGCCACGAAGGCCCAGTTACCGTGGACCTCCATCTTGAGAATTTCGTACTGATAATCGAGCCGGTAGCCCTCGGCGCACTGCTCCCGGATCTGTTTGTGAACCACGCTCGTGGAGAATTCGCCCCCGGCGTCGAAGGCGCCGAACCAGTCAGGGTGCGCCAGTTCCTGAAGCTTGCCGGCGTCACAGTCCAGATAGGCGTTATGCACCTCTGCCAGCAGTGCGACGATGTCGTCCGTGTCGGAGGCTGCGGCCGGCGCCGCGACCGGCACGAAAGCTGCTAGAAGCCGGATCAGGTTTTTGTTCACGATGTTCACGATGTCCTCCCACAGCTAAAACAGGGGACATCGTAATGTTAACACAACTTAAGGCAGCCTCGGACGAAACCGGAGTCATCATGAACGGCAACAAACGGACACAGCGGGTGGCAAACCCGCCATCAAGCCCGGCCAAACGGCTTAACGCTCTCGCGCCGGCAGGGCGTCTGGGCTATGTTCGGCCGGAAGATACTGGTTCGGGGGCAGGGAGATTCTGATGCTTGGCAAGATGCCGGCTGTGACGGCATTGACGGCGGTGTTCACCGTGGTCGCGGGGGCCCTCCCGTGCGCGGCCCAGGGGGCGTCTTCAACGGCGCAGGCCGCGGAGGCGGAGGCCTCGCGCTTCAACGCCTGGCGCGACCGGTTTCGCGCCACGGCGCTCAAGGAAGGCATCCCCCACGACGTCTTCGAGAAGGCGCTGGGCGGTGTGCGGCCCGACCCGACAGTGCATGAAAAGAACGAGGACCAGCCGGAATTCACCCGCCCGGTCTGGGAATATCTGGACGGCGCGTTGAGCGACAGCCGCATCCGGAACGGCCGCAAGATGTTGCGGCGGCACGCTTCGCTGCTGGAGAAGGCGGAGCGAAAATGGGGCGTTCCGCGCCACGTCCTGGTGGCGATCTGGGGCATGGAAACCAGCTACGGCGCCCTCCTGGGCAAACACAATGTCTTCGAGGCCCTGGCCACGCTCAGCTACCGGGGAGACCGCACCGGCTATGGCGAGCAGCAATTGCTGGCCGCCCTGCGGCTGCTGGCCGACGGCCATAAACCGGCCGAGGCCATGAAGGGCTCCTGGGCCGGGGCGGTCGGGCATACGCAGTTCGTGCCCACGACCTATCTGAAATATGCCGTGGACGGAGACAAGGACGGCCGCCGCGATCTCTGGGACAGTCTCAGCGACGTCTTTCATTCGACCGCGCATTATCTGAAGAAGTCCGGCTTCGACCCCAATCTCAAATGGGGACGGGAGGCGTTCCTGCCGGACGATTTCGACTATGCGCTGGCGGGCTATGACATCACCAAGACCTTGGGCGAATGGCGCGAACTGGGCATTCGCATGGCCAATGGCTCCCTGGTGCCCGACATGGATATCAAGGCCTCGGTGCTGGTGCCCGCCGGTCATCGGGGGCCGGCCTTTCTGATCTACGAGAATTTCCACGCCATCCTCGCCTATAATCATTCCACCAGCTATGCGCTGGCCATCGGTCTGTTGTCGGACCGGTTGCGGGGCGGGCCTTCGCTGAAAACGGAATGGCCGCGCCATGTCCAGCCGCTGAGGCGGGCCGAACGCCTCGAAATCCAGCGGCGGCTGAAGGCCCTGGGCTATGAAGTGACCAAGGTGGACGGCGTGCTGGGCCGGGAAACGCGCAAGGCCATAAGGGCATTCCAGAAGGATCGGGGCGAGGTCGCGGACGGCTATGCCACGCCGGACCTGCTCGCCGCGCTGCGCTCGGCCGGCCCGGCAGAGACGGCCAGCGCGGAACCGGCCGCCGAAGACGGCACAACTGACGGACAGGACGCGCCGCAGGCGGCCGAAACCGCCATGATGGACGCTTCGGAGGCGGGGCCGGAAGGCGCGGCTGCCGGCGCAGGCAGCGATGCGGACCGTGCGGAAGGCGTTGCGCAGACGGCTGCGGAGGAACCCCTTGCCGTGGCGGCTGCGGACGAAACGGCCGCCGGGCCCGCCGGGGAAGAAACCGTCACGGAGCCGGGGGCGAACGAGTCCGTCACGGAGCCTGGGGCGAACGAGTCCGTCACGGAGGCGGCCGCCGATGAAGCCGTGGCGGAGGCGGAACCAACCCCCGCCGCAGCCGCGAGCGAAACC
>JBKHIN010000114.1:0-8306 GCA_046538635.1 Alphaproteobacteria bacterium | reverse complement strand
CAGGACTTGCCCGAGCCGTTGCGCCCCACGAATCCCACCCGGTGCCCCGGCGGAATCGCGGCGGAGGCGTTCTCGAACAACAGCCTTCCCTCGATACGGTAGGTGAGATTCTGTATTTGCAGCATGGCGGGCGCTACACTCGGGTGAATTCCGGCGTTTCGTCTAGCACGGGGCGCGGGACAAGCAAACGGGAGGCGGTGATGAGGACGATATGGTGTGCGGTAATGGTGCTCTTGATGTCGGCTACCGCCTGGGCGGTGGATCCACCGGAAGACGGCAAGGGGCCGCAGATCAGGACCGAAAGGGTGACGAATGCACAAGAGGCGGAGGAGCGTGTGAAAGCCAGCGTGCCGGGCGATCCGGCGGAGGAAGTGATCGCGCGCCGGCTGATGGCGCAGCAGGATGCCTGGAACCGGGGCGATATCGAGGCCTTCATGACGGGCTACCGGAAGAGCGAGGATCTGCGCTTCGCCAGCGGCGGTACGGTGACGAAGGGCTGGCAGGCGACGCTGGAGCGCTACAAAAAGCGCTATGCGAGCCGGGAGAAGATGGGCACGCTGAGCTTTTCCGATCTCGACATCGACGTGCTGAGCGAAGACGCGGCGCTGGTCTTCGGCCGCTGGACGCTGGAGCGCAAGGAGGACATGCCCTCCGGGCTCTTCACCCTGCTGTTCCGCAAGAGCGACGGCAAATGGGTGATCGTGCACGACCATACGTCGTCGGAGTGAATTAACCAACGCTGTCATCCTCCGGCGTGCCGGGAGTTATCTCCCGGTCCGTTGAGGGAGGTCCCCGGATCTCTGCAGTTCTGCGAACTGCTCCGCCCAAGGATGACAGGATTAGAAAGGGAGTTTTCAATGATCCACCTCAATCCCCCCTTCCGCCGCGCAACGCTCGAAGATGCCGCCGCGCTCGCCGAACTGGGCAATTATGCGGGCGAGGGCATGCCTCTTTATCTGTGGACGAAGATCGCCGGGCCCGGCGGCGACCCGTGGGAAGTGGGGCGCGAGCGGGCGCGGCGCGAGAGCGGCGCGTTCTCCTGGCGCAACGCCGTGGTGGCGGAGGCGGACGGAGGCGTCGCCGCCTGCCTGATCGGTTATCCGCTGCCGGAGGAACCGGAGCCGATTCCCGAGGACATGCCGGCCATGTTCGTCCCCATGCAGGAGCTTGAGAACCTCGCGCCGGGCACGTGGTATGTGAACATCCTCGCCGCCATGCCGGACCAGCGCGGGCGCGGCCACGGTGCGGCTCTGCTCGCCATCGCCGGGGACATCGCCCGCGAGGAAGGATGCTCCGGGCTCTCCATTATCGTCTCCGACGCCAACACAGGCGCCCGCCGCTTGTACGAGCGCACCGGCTATCGCGAGGCCGCCACGCGGCCCATGGTCAAGAATGGCTGGCAGAACGACGGCGAGAACTGGGTGCTGCTGGTGAAGGAGGTATAATGGAGGATGAGCTGAACCGGAATGAAGGCAATCCCATCCTCCGCCCGTTCCCGCGAAAGCGGGAATCCAGTGCCTTACGATAGGCATTCAATTCGGGCACTGGATCCCTGCTTCCGCAGGGAAGAGCGGAAGATGGTGAAGTGGTTTGAGCGGCTCACTCGTCACCGCCGCCGAAACGCACCTCGTCGGCCGCCTTGCCCGCCCTGACCTCGTCGATCAGGCCGTTGATGTAGGGAACGCCGCTTTGTTCCTTGCCCTCATCGTCGGTCCATTTCACGGCGCGGGCTTTTTCGAAATACTCTTCCGCCGCTTCCCGGTCGCCCAGCTTCCAGCTATAGAAACCGGCGATATAAAGGCTTTCGATCAGGTCGGTGCCTTCCGGGTTCTCCTTGTCCAGGATTTCCTCGTGCAGCCTCAGCGCCCGGGCGCGGTATTCATCCGCTTTCGGATCGTCCTTGTAAAGCCATGCCCGCGCCCGCAGAAGCCATGCGCGCTCCTCGCGCGTCTGCTCGCGCAAAGCGTAGATGGCCTCCATGTGATCGAGCTTCGCCTAAAGCCCTTCGGCCGTCTCGTATTCCGGCTTCCAGGGATGGTCCTCGAGATAGTCGGCGATGCGTTTCTTTTCTTCTTCCGACAGTTTTTCGAAATCGGAGGCATAGCTCACATAGCCGCTGGCCGGACAATGCCAGATGTAGCTGACGGCGGGTTCGAACACGAGGTCGTATTTGGACGGCCACGAATAGACATAACTGCCGGAACTCATGAGGTGCAGAACCGGGCAGGTCTCGCCCTCGGCAAAGGGGTCCGGCTCCTCGCCTTCAGAGAAGGTGATGGCGGCAGCCGGGCTTGCAAATACAAGCAGCAAAAAAGCCATGGAAAACAAACGCATGGGCGAACCTCCATAAGACGCCGTGCGCATCGCCCGCCTGCACGCATCTTATGGTAGACTAATTTTACTGGAGGTAATACCAGCAAGGAGGCCCGAAGTGAGCGCCGTTCAAGCCATCGCCGTCGTGATGATCCGGCTGTGGGCCGTAGGTTATGTGATTTCGGTATTCTTTGCCGTTTTCCAATCGATCAGCTTCCTGCTGTCGGAGCAGGAAATGTTTCAGGGCTTGCAGGGATACCTTTCGCTGGCGGCACAGGTCTTCCTTCTCGCGTTCTGGGTTCTCGTTCTGGTCTACTCCCGAACCGTGACGGCGTGGGTGCTGCCGCCGGTGAAGGAGGCCGATCACAGAATCCGCCTCGCGCCCGAGGACTTGATCAGCGCCGGGACCTTTCTCGTCGGCGTCTACTATCTGACTCAATATGTACCGGACCTTCTCCGCTCGATGCCCGGCGCGGTGATTGAAATCCAGCAGACCGGCCATGCCTGGTCCATGCTGACGGGCAGATTGACGGAATTCACCGTAAGTATCATCGCCATCCTCATCTCCCTCTGGCTTGTGCTCCGGCCGAGCCACCTCGTGCGCCTGTTCTCATGGTTGCGGACCGCCGGACAGCCGAAGGAGGACGGCGCGGAGAAAACGACGCAGGCGGAATGAAGCTGACGGAACATGGAGGAACAAGGCCGTGAGTACGGTTCAGGCAATCGGGGCGCTTGTCCTCAGGATCGTCGGGCTTCTGGCCATCATTTTCAATCTCGCCAATATCATGTTCGCGGCCGCGCAGTTCCAGGGATGGCTCGATTTGGGAAGTGAATTGGAGTCCGGCTACCTTCTCGCAAGTATGGTGTATTGGAGCGGCATGGTGCTGCTGGGCATTCTGCTGTTCGCCTTCGCGCACCCCGTCGCCCGGCTGACCGGCCCGCGCACGGAGCAACCGGCTGGGCAGGTATCCGTTACGGGCGAGGAAATCGTCAGCATAGGATCGTTCCTGATGGGCGCGGCGCTGCTGGCGCTTCACCTGCCGGGTGTCCTGCTGGAGATTCTGAAATACGCACTGGCGCTCATGCGTGATCTGGACACCCAGCTTTCGATCTCATTACTCTACTGGCGCGATTGGTGGTCCCTCGCCGAAACGGCCCTGATGCTCCTGATCGGCTTCTGGCTGCTGCTGCGCCCCACGACGCTTGCGGGCCTGTACAGATCACTGCGCCGGGCGGGATGGGCGAATACGGAGCCGGTGGACGAGGTTTCCAGACCGGAGTGAAGCCCTCTCCTACACCCGTTTCCCACGCCCCGCTTGCCCGGGCCGGGCGTGGCCGCTATAAGCGGCGCGAATTCACGTTCCGTCCCGAATCGAACCTTGAGGGGTGTCATGGCCATCGAACGCACGCTGTCCATCATCAAGCCCGACGCCACGGCGCGCAACATCACGGGCAAGATCAACGCCCGGCTGGAGGAGGCGGGCCTGCGCATCGTCGCGCAGAAGCGCATTCACATGACGAAGGAGCAGGCGGAAGGCTTCTACGCCGTCCATCGCGAGCGCCCGTTCTTCAATGACCTGGTCGCGTTCATGACGTCGGGCCCCGTTGTCGTTCAGGTGCTGGAGGGCGAGGACGCCATTACGAAGAACCGCGACGTCATGGGCGCCACCAATCCGAAGGAGGCCGAGGAGGGCACCATCCGCGCCGAGTTCGCCGAGAACATCGAGCGCAATTCGGTGCACGGCTCCGACGGGCCGGACACGGCGAAGGACGAAATCGGCTTTTTCTTCAAGCCCGAGGAAATCGTCGGCTGAGACGCCGCAAGCCGGTGACGGCCGGCTCGCACCGGCCGGGGCAGAGCGAGGGCCATCATGGCTGCCGTGCTCAATTTCATTCTGGAATATCTGTGGCTGGCGATGCTGCTGCTCACCGCCGCCAATGCCTGGCACTGGAAATTCGCGGGCGAGCGTCTCAAGGGCGCGGGCACCCATGATTCCTATGCGTACTATGCGGTGCTGTTCTTCTTCTGGGCGGGCATTCCCTGGATGATCATGGGCGCGGGCATCCTCATGGGCGACGCCCGCGACCTGATCGATTTTTTCAAACCTGCCGAGGGCCTCCCCTCCGTGACGGCCTTCTACGTCTCCCGCTTCGCCTTCGACGTGGCGCTGGGCTACTGGCTCTATTTCCGCGACGGATTCACAAAGATCGCCGAGCATCCGGGCATCTTCCGCCCGGCGGACGTGTTCAACAAGCCGCCGCTGACGGAGGCCTTTTACTGGGCCTGGATGGCGCTGTTCGTCACCGTCACCGCCGTGCTGCTGCTCCTCGATCCGGTACCCGGAAACTGGGCGGAGTTGGGGTAGGGTACGCCTTACTCCAGCGCAAAGGTGGCGCTCATGCGCGCGGTGACGCTGATCTGGCCCAGCGCGAGGCCCGCGCCTTCCTCGCCCGCTGCTTCCTGCATGACATTCTGGCTCACGGGCCGGCCCCGTCCGCGGGCGAAGCGGTTGCCGTGCGCTCAAACACCGCCCGTCCGTCTTCCATCCGTACCCGGCCTTCCGCGATCATGCGCACGCATTCGGGATAGAGCCGGTGCTCCGCCTCCAGAATACGCGCGCCCAGCGTTTCGGCGTCATCGCCGGGCAGTACCGGCACGGCGCGTTGCCCGATAATGGGGCCCGAGTCCATCTCCGGCACCACGTAATGCACCGTACAGCCCGAAACGCGCATGCCGGAGGCCAGCGCCTGCTGGTGCGGGCGCAGGCCCTTGAAAAGCGGCAGCAGGGAGGGGTGAATGTTGATCACGCGTCCCTCCCAGCGGCGCACGAAGTCCTCCCCCAGAAGAAGCATGTAGCCGGCAAGACAGACCAGTTCCACGCCCGCCTCCCGCAAATGCCGGTCCACGGCCTCCTCATAGGCCGCGCGGCTGTCGAACTCCCGCTTCCAGTCGAGGGCGAGAGCGGGGATTTGCGCCCGGTTTGCGTGCTCGAGCCCCGGCGCGTCCGGCCGGTTCGAAACGACAAGCGCGATCTCGGCCGGATAGTCCGGCGCGGCACAGGCATCGATCAGCGCGTGCAGGTTGCTGCCGCGTCCGGAAATCAGTACACCAACCTTCAACCTGCTCACGGCCGCGCCTCCGGTTTCCCTTTGCCCATATCCGCGTGCCGCACCCCGCCCAGAAGGGTGACACGTTCTCCCGCCGCCTCCAGCGCCTGCACGACGCCGTCCGCATCGCATTCGGCGCACACCGCGGTCATGCCCACACCGCAATTAAAGGTGCGCAGCATCTCCGCGGGGGGAATACGTCCGGTTTCCATCAGCCAGCGGAATACCGGCGGCATGGCGGCGAAATCCCATGTTTCCGCTTGGAAGGGCAGGGCGCAGCCTTGCGGCAGCACGCGCGGCACGTTTTCCGGCAGCCCGCCGCCGGTGATGTGCGCCAGCGCCTTGATCTTGCCCGCGCGGATCAGCGGCAGAAGCGGCTTGACATAGATGCGCGTGGGCGTGAGCAGCGCCTCGCCCAGCGTCACATTTTCCGCAAATGGCGCGGCGTCCTTCCAGCCCAGCCCCGCCTTTTGCGCCACCTTGCGCACCAGCGAGAAGCCGTTGGAATGCACGCCGTCCGACGCCAGGCCCAGCAACACGTCCCCCGGCCCCGTATCGGCGCGCGGCAAAAGTGCTCCCCGTTCGGCCGCGCCCACGGCAAAGCCCGCCAGATCGAAGTCATCGCCTGCGTACATGCCAGGCATTTCCGCCGTTTCGCCGCCGATCAGCGCGCAGCCGGCCCTGCGGCACCCTTCCGCGATGCCCGAAACGACGGCTTCGGCGTTTTTCACGTCCAGCCGCCCGGTGGCGAAATAGTCCAGAAAGAACAGGGGTTCGGCGCCCTGCGCCAGAAGGTCGTTGACGCACATGGCCACCAGGTCGATGCCCACAGTGTCGAGCTTCCCGGTCTCTATGGCGATGCGCAGCTTGGTGCCCACGCCGTCGGTTGCCGCCACCAGAACCGGGTCGGTGAAGCCCGCCGCCTTGAGGTCGAACAATCCGCCGAAGCCGCCCAGCGTGCCGTCCGCCCCCGGCCGCGCCGTGGCGCGCGCCAGCGGCGCGATGTGCTTGACCAGGGCATTGCCCGCATCGATGTCCACGCCCGCCTTCGCATAGGTCATGCCCTGTGCGGGCGGCGGAGAAGGGCGGTCGCTCATGCAGGGTCTCCGGCGGTATCGAATGTCTGGTCGCAGGATGAAAGCACGCTGGAGTCTTAGTCCAACTCCCCGGCTTCCGCTACGCCATTCCGGGGGAAATGCGCCCGTGCAGGCTCTTTCCTCCCGGCGGGGCACGGTGTAGTCTCGCGCCGAAGAAAACCGGCGTTGGAAGGCAGGGTTGATGAGGACGACAAGGGGACAGAGCGGTTCCGCCGTGCGGGCCGCCGTACTGGCAATGTTGGCGCTGGTGGCGGCGGGCGCGCCCGCCCCGGCCGCCGACCTGTTCACGGTGACGGGCATCGATGTGCGGGCCGAGGCCGACTCGGCGTCGGCGGCGCAATTCAAGGCGCGCGCGCAGGGCCGGGCCGAAGCCTTCAGGAAGCTGCTCCAGCGCCTGACCCCACGGGAACACTGGCAATCCCTGCCCACGCCCCCCGCGGAGGAACTGGAAGGTTTCCAGGACTCGTTGGACGTGGTGAAGGAACATACGAACCGCAATCTCTATATTGCGACCCTCGACTATCACTTCAGTGCGCAGGCGGTGCGCGATTTCCTCAAGACGCAGGGAGTGCCCTTCAGCGACAGCCAGGCTTCGACCGTCCTGCTGCTGCCGCTCTATGAGACGAGCGGCAAGCGGATGCTGTGGGAGGAGGAGAACCCCTGGGCGAAGGCCTGGGCGGACCGCCGCCTCGTCCATGAACTCGTGCCCCTCAAATATCCCCTGGGCGACCTTGCGGACATCGCCGCGATCAACACCGAAGGCGCGCTGTCGGCCCAGTGGCAGGACGTTGCCGGGCTGGCCTCGCGCTATGACGCCGGAGAGGTCATCATCGCGCATGGCGTGCTTCAGCGGGGGGATACCAACCGGCTCTATCTGCGGGCGCATCGCCTGAGTCCGGACGGTCCCGGCACCGCGATCGAGACCTCCGTCAGCGCCGGCGGTCTGGAACAACTGTTCGACAAGGCGATTGACGCGCTGGTCAACCGCCTGAACGAGAACTGGAAGCAGAATACGCTGGTGAGCTACGACACGGAGCGGGAAATCGACGCCAGCGTGCGCTTCTCCTCGCTGGAAAACTGGGTGAAGGTCCGCAAGGGACTGGCCGATGTGGCCACGGTCGTTGAAATGCGCACGGTTGCCGTGTCCGCCCAGGGTGCGGAGATCGTTGTCCGTTTCGCCGGGACGCCGTCGCAACTGGCGCTTAATCTCAGGCAGAAGCAACTCTATCTGGCCGCCGTCGACGGGCGCTGGCAGATCGGCTATGGCCGCTCGCCGCAGCCGGAGCAGGATTTCCTCTACGGCGAAACGCCGCCCGTGCGGATCATCGATTCCAATGAAAGCAGTCCCAACGAGGAGCAAAGTCCCTCCGCGCCAGCCTCCCCGGGCCGGGCCAGCACGGATCCCATCTCCGATTAGCCGGGACGTGCGTTCGCAGGGAGTGACCGGGGCATGACCCGGCAATTGCCGTTGAATCTGCCGCACGATCCGGCGCTGGGGCCGGAAGATTTTCTGGTGACCGAGGCCAATCGCGCGGCCCATGCACTCGTCTCGCGCTGGCCCGCCTGGCCCGCGCCGTGGGTGCTGCTGCACGGACCGGCGGGCTGCGGCAAGACACATCTGGCGGCCATCTGGGCCCGCGCGGCCGATGCCGTGCGCTGCCGGCCCGAAGCGCTCACCACGGAGGCGGTACCTGAACTGGCGGCCTCCGGGGCGGCGGTTCTGGAGCTTGCAGGGGACAATCCCCGTGTACCGGAGGAGGCGGCGCTTTTTCACCTGGTCAACTACAC
>JBKHIN010000113.1:0-8319 GCA_046538635.1 Alphaproteobacteria bacterium | reverse complement strand
CCATCGCCTTGTGTGACGCGGCCAGCGGCAGCCACGGAGTGGAAGCGGAGAACCCCGCATTGGGCGCATCCGCCTGCCAGGGCATGGGCGTGCGGCTGCCGTCGCGGCCCTTGAAGAAGGGAAAATAGAGATCGCCCACCGGATCGCGGATAAGCTCGCGGTCTTCGATCTCCGCCTGATCGAGTCCCAGCTCCTCACCCTGATAGAGCAGCACCGTCCCGCGCAGGCAGAGCAGCAGACTCAGGCACAGCCTGGCCAGATCGGGGTCCGCGCCCGAACCGGGCGGACGCCGCCCGAAGCGGGTCACGGTGCGCACCGAATCGTGGTTGGAAAAGGTCACGCAGGGCCACAAGCCGGCGGTCCGCGCCAGCATGCCGTAATAGGCCTTGAAGCCGCCGGGCTCGAAGCGTTCGTCCTCGATGAAATCGAAGGTGTAGCCCGAGTGCAAAGCGCCGGGCCCCGCATAGGCGCCGATCATTTCCGGCGCTTCGGAGAACTCGCCGAAGGCGAAACTGCCCGGATAGTCATCCATCAGCTTGCGGATCTCCCGGAGCATTTCGGCGTTTTCGGGCCGGTTGGCGTCGTGGCAATGCCGCTGGAGGCGCGGCGCATGCGCCCAGTGATAAGGCGTGGGATCCGGCTCGGGCGGATTGTCCGTGAGCGCGGGATCGTGGAGATAGCTGTTCGCCACGTCGAGGCGAAAGCCGTCCACGCCCCGGTCCAGCCAGAAGCGCAGCACTTGGAGCGCCGCCTCGCGCGCCTGCGGGTGATGGAGGTTGAGCTTGGGCTGCTGGCGCAGGAACTTGTGATGATAGTAGCGCCGCCGGGCCGGGTGCCAGGACCAGGCCGGCCCGCCGAAGGCGCTCAGCCAGTTGTTGGGCGCGGTGCCATCCGCCTTCGCCTCGGCCCAAACGTACCAGTCCCGCTTCTCGCCGCCCAGAACGCTGTCGGCGAACCAGGGATGTTCGTCGGATGTGTGGCTCAGCACCTGGTCGAGGATCAGTTTCATGCCCCGGGCGTGAACCTCGGACAGCAGCGCATCGAAGTCCGCCATGGTGCCGAATTCGGGATGGATCGCGCAGTAGTCGGACACATCGTAGCCGAAGTCCCGGTTGGGCGACGGATAGACCGGCGACAGCCAGATGGCGTCCGCACCCAATGCGGCTACATGGTCGAGGCGCGCAAGGATACCGTTCAGATCACCGATGCCGTCGCCGTTGGAGTCGGCGAAGCTGCGCGGATAGATTTGATATACGACGGCGCCCCGCCACCAGAGCGCCTCGCCGCTCCCGCTCATTCCGTTCCTCCGTGATGGCACTACCCCTTTGGGCGAATGTTATCGGCCCGGCCCTTCCCAAAACAGGATTTCCCGCCCCGAAGCCGCGCAAACGGCATGTTGCGGCGGCGCAACAACGTTGGCTGCTCACGAATTTACCTCCGGTGGACAAATTGACGCCCATTCAAAAGGTTACGAAACTGAATCACTGGGAATCCGGCCGCGCTGGCCTGATTGACGCGGTGTCGGCAGCGATACCTCTTCCGGCGCAGCCGTCTCAGCATGAAACGTTGCGGGTGGACTCCGCCCGCAACGAATTGACGTGGCCGCGCCTCGGCGGGGCCGCCAGGCACGGGCCGTACGGAAGTCTGCATCGCGTCCGGCGCGCTGAAAAAGGGGGCAGAACGATGGACCGGCAAGCTGCGCAAGGGAAGCACGGGCCATATTTCACCGGAAAGCCGGCGGCGGTGAGGCCGCGCCGGATACACCGCCTCGGATTTGGCGCCGCGGGGCTCTCGGCCGGCGCTCTCGCCGCCGCACTGGCCCTGTCCGCTCCGTCTTCAGCGCAAGTTACGCAACCCGCCCAGCCGGGCGCGCAGGGCGAGGTGAACTGCCAGCGCAGCTGGTCGAACCCGCTCACCTGGTTCCGGGATTGCGCCAGGCAGAGCGTCGTCCTGCAGGTGACGGCAGACAACCCCCTGCAGCAGCAGGCCAACGACAGCGAAAATCCGTTCGGCGACCTTCAAGGTCTCGAGGCGATCTATCGGAAGGCGGCGGGCTTCAACGGCAACCCGGTGTATCAATATCTCCTGGGCGAGATCTTCCGCTTCGATTCCACCAAGGCGAACCCGGCTGCGGCCTATTTCTGGTACATGCTCGCCTATTACAATCCGCGCACGCAGAACAACCCGCAGGTCTTCGACGTCGTTCAGCGCAACTTTCCCGATGTGAACAACGAAGTGCAGCCGGACTACAAGGCGACCGCGCGCAAGGCCTTCGAGGCGGTCTATCTGCGCGGCGGCCCGGAGGCCTTCTATCACCTCGGCGTGCTGTACAAGGAAGGCAATTTCGGCACTTCGGAATCCGAAAACTCCGAAAACTACGACGAGCCGAATATCTACGCCTATGCGTGGCTCACCCTGGCCAAGGAGTTCGGCTACAGCCAGGCCGAGGAACAGATCACCACCATTCAGCTTTCCGAACTCAACACCAAGCTGGCCTCGCTGCTCGCGGAGGAGTACCGGGAAAAGGTCGCGCAGATTCAACAGGGCGGCGGCGGCGGTTTCGCAAGCACGCCGGGGAACGGCTTTCCCGGCGGGGGCGGAGGCGGCGCCTATGGCAACGGCAACCAGTCGTCCTACCCGACGCTCCCCGGCAACAGGCTCGGCGACAGCAACCCGCTGGGCGCGGCCCTGAACCGGGGAGACTGGTTCCAGGCGCGGCGCAATCCCATTGAACCGGACAACAGCGCGCGCACCTGGCTTCAGGTGGGCCGGGCCTATCTGTCGGCGGGCGAAGTGGCGCAGGCCAAGACGGCTTTCAACACGGCCATCCTGATCGACTCTTCGAGCCCCGCGGCGCTAGACGCCCAGCGTCATCTGCAAAGCCTGACCACCACCTGCGCCTATGTCTCGCGCTATGAGCAGGTCAAGCTGAGCGACGGCTCCTATGTAGAAGCCAATCATCCGGACGCGTCGCTCAATTACGACGTCGATCCGGTCTTCGGCTTCGAGCCGGCGCTGGAGTCTCTCGATCAGGTAGGTCTCAAGGTCCGCCAGCGCGCCCTCAAGGCGCTGGGCCATTACACGGGCGGGATCGACGGGCTCGGCGGCCCCGGAACGCGCCGGGCGGTGCGCGACTTCCAGCGCGCACTGAGCGTGAATGAAACCGGGCATCTGAGCAAGGAACAGACCATCAAGCTGCTCTGCAACGCGGCGCAGAATGCTGAACACGCCGATTCCCAGAACATTCTGGGCATTCTCTATCTGTCCGGCATCGGACTGAAGCAGGATTTCGACCTCGGCCATTACTGGCTCTCGCGCGCGGCCGAAAAGCACCATGCGAGCGCTCTGTTCAATCTGGGCCTGCTTTACCGCAAGGGCATGGAAGGCCAGTCCCTGCCGCTGTCCGACAACGGTCAGCCCATGGTCAATCCCAAGACGGGTCAGCTGGTTCGCTACTTTCCGAACGGCAAGGGCGTGAACCGGGACCTGCACATGGCCAAGCAGTATTTCCACGAGGCCAAGGAATACGGGCACCCGAAAGCCTCGCAGATGATCAACAAGGTGCACGCCGAAATGCGCAAGTCCGTGAAAAACCGGCGAAAGAAGCCGAGCAAGCCGAACAACCGGAAGAAAAAATAGTACGGCGTGGAGGCACGCCCGGCGAGGCGTAATAAGGAAAGGGGCACGAACCATGAGCGGGACGAATGTCTACAAGCGGATGGCCGCTGCCGGTCTGGCGTTGTTGCCCTTGCTGGCCCCCGCCGCCATTGCCGATGACGGAACGCTGGGCGAATTCTCGACGTGGACGGACGAACGCAAAGACCACGGCCCCGGCCCCGCGCCGGGCAAGCCCGGCTATCTGAGCGCCGTTTGCGTCGACCCGTCCTATTCCGGCCATGAGGGCGGCCATCATCGTCAGTACACCGTCACATCCATCGAAGCGGCCATGCGCGCCGTGGCCCCGAACGGGGTCATCGAAGTCAAGCCCGGCGCGGTTGCGGACAATCTTGTCATTTCGAAGCCGGTCGAACTGCGGGCGGGTGACTGCCACCGCCGCCGCGCCCCGCCCAGAAGGCGCGGCTGGGACTACTACATGAAACCGGCTCACACCCATCTGAAGGAAATGCTGCGCCCCGCCCTGGTGGCCCGGGCCGGCAGGCCCTGCGTGACCCTGCGCACCAGGGGCCGTGTCATCATTTCGGGTTTCCGTTTGGGCGCGGCCGAACACGGCAAGAGCGTCTGCGTCTACCAGAAGCGGGGTGAGTTGCTGATGAACGACAACATCCTGCATGGCGCCCGCGAGGGGACCTCGGTCTATGTGAGAAACGGGTCGCTCTGGTTTCTCAGCAATACGCTGCGCGGCGGGCGCGTCGGCGTCGACGTTTCGAGCCGTTACGCGCCCGCAAATCCGCGTATATTCATTCACCGCAACCGTCTGTTCGGAATGGACACGGGCATCCTGATGCGCGGAGATGCGCCGGTGGAGATTTCCGCGAACCGTATCGCCAATACCTTCAGAGCCGGTATCCGGTTCATTTCCGGCGATCCCGATATCCGCTCCAACATCTTCTCCGACAATTCGGGAAGCGCGCTCGTAGTCGACGGCCGCAATCGTTTGCATGTTGCCGACAACAAATTCGTCTTCAATCACACGGCGGTGTCCTCTCCGGATTACGGGCTCGACATGGATAATTTCCGGTTCAATCATGTGGCCTGCAACGATGTGGCCGGCGTCCACGACATCGCCACCAATTCGATCTCGCACAATCCGGTCGAAGAACGCGGCTGGTTCTCCAAACGCAAGCGCAATGACGCGCTGCGTTATTGCTCGGAACTGGCGCATTCCCCGGTTCAGATGGGCGAGCGCTCCGGCTCGGATGGCAGAAGGCCGCCGCCCGGAGAAGGCGAAAGGCGGCGATATCAGAGGCCGCCGCAGCCTTAGCTGCACGCCTGAACCGTTTAACCGATACCGCGGGCCGTGCCGCCTGTGACAGGATCACAGCGCGGCGCATCGGCGATTGCGCGGCCGGCAAGTCTGCTGGACAAGCCCTGGCGGACGGAGTAGTCCGTCCGGTGCGGTTCCCGTGGACACACGCCCACCAAGAAGTTGGAGATTTGGCATGACTCGCCTCACCTACATCCTGGCCGGAGTCGGCGTGGCGGCCGGGCTGACCGCCACGCTGGCGCTCAGCGGCCCGCCCACCTCGGCGGCCGCCCCGGCGGCGCTCGAACTGGTGAACCCCGACCGGCTCGCCGGCAGCATCTGCTCCTCGCGTCCGGGCGGCACCAAAGGCCGGCTGCTTCTGGCGGCGGCCACACCGGCTGACGCGCCGGAAAACCAGAAAGCGCTGGAAGAAGAGGATCCGCCCCTGTGGAAGGGGCTGGGCAAGCAATCCTTCCCCATCAGCCATGACGATCCCAAGGTCCAGGCCTATTTCGACCAGGGCCTGCGCATGGCTTACGGCTTCAACCATTTCGAGGCCCGCCGCGCCTTCCGCGCCGCGCGGCGCATCGAGCCGGATTGCGCGATCTGCTACTGGGGCGAAGCGCTCGTGCTGGGACCCAATATCAATGCGCCCATGTTCCCGGAAGCCGTCGAACCGGCCTTTGCACTTTCGCGCAAGGCGGTAGCCCTCAAGCCGCACGCCAGCGACAAGGAAAAGGCGCTCATCGACGCGCTTGTAAAACGGTATCCGGCGCCGAAGGGAAGCAGCTATGCCCCCGACAGCGAGGCCTATGCCGACGCCATGGCCAAGGTCGCGGCGAAGTATTCCGGCGACCATACGATTCAGGCGCTCTATGCCGAAGCGATGATGGATACTCAGCCGTGGGATTATTGGGAGGCGGACAAGCGCACGCCCAAGGGCCGCACGGCGACGATCCTCAAAGTGCTGGAGGGCGTGCTCGAGAAGGAACCGGACCATCCGGCGGCGATCCATCTCTACATCCACATGGTGGAAGCCTCGACAACGCCCGGCCGGGCGGAAAGCGGCGCCGACAAGCTCGCCGCCCTGATGCCGTCCGCCGGCCATCTGGTGCACATGCCGTCCCACATCTATTACCGCATCGGGCGTTACAAGGACTCGCTGGAAACCAATGTGAAGGCGGTAAAGGCGGACGAAGCCTACTTTTCGCAGGTCGATGCGAAGAACATCTACCGCTTCGGCTATTATCCGCACAATGTGCATTTCGTGATGGTGTCCGCGCAGATGGCGGGCGACCGGGATACGGCGCTCAGCCTGGTCAACAAGCTGGACTCGATCGTCGGTGAGGATTCCCTCGCCAATGTCCCCTGGGCCCACCCCATCAAGGCGGCGCCCTATTTCGCGCTGGCGCAGTTCGGCGATGCCGAGCGGATTCTCAAGCTTCCGGAACCGAACGACCGCTATCCCTACATCAAGGCGATGTGGCACTACGCGCGTGGTATCGCCTATGTGAAGGACGAGAATCTCGACAAGGCGGAAGGGGAAGCCGCCGCTATCGCCAGGCTGACCGAAAAGGCCGACTTCAGCCAGCTGACGGATGCCTTCATTCCCGCCTATGAGGCCGTCGACATTGCGCAACTCGTGCTCAAGGGCAAGATTGCCCAGACGCGCGAACAATACGACGAAGCCATCGTCTCGCTGGAGAAGGCCGTGAAGCTGCAGGACGACCTGCCCTATACCGAGCCGCCCTACTGGTACTACCCGGTCCGGCAAACGCTGGGCGCAACCATGCTCATGGCAGACCGGGCGGCCGACGCGGAACGCGTGTTCATGGAAAGCCTGATGGACGCCCCCAATAACGGCTGGGCGCTCTACGGGCTGATGACGGCGCAAAAGGCCAAGGGGGACAAGGCGGCCGCCAAACAGTCGAAAGCGCTGTTCAGGAAGGCGTGGGCGGGCGAAAAGTCCCGCCTCGAACTGGCACAGCTTTAACTGAACGCGTCATTATCCCCGGGCCGGTCATCCCCCGGCCCGGGACGTATCCGGAAATCTCATCCACCCTTTCTCCGTAACAAGCCCGTCGAGGGTCATGTCGTCGACGCCCGCCGGCAGTTTTTCGGTAAGCTGAGCATCGAAGGCAAGTCCCAGCGCCGTTACCCTGCCTGTCTTGCGCAGCGCGCTCAGCGTACGGTCATAGTAGCCGCCGCCATAGCCCAGACGGTGTCCCGCCCTGTCCACCAGAAGCAAAGGCACGAGAAGAAGGCCGGGAACGGCCGTTTCCGCCTCGGGGCCGGGCGCGGCCATGTTCATCCGATCGCGCGCTGCGGGCGCCTCTCCCGTCCACAGACGGAACACCAGCGGCGCGTCGATTCCTTCCACGGCGGGCAAAACAATCGCCGCGGCGGCCTCTCTCAGGCGGCGCAGCAGCGGACGGCAGTCGATCTCGCTTCCGATCGGCCAGTACCCCGCCACCACGGCCCCCGGCGCGGCCGCAACCCACGGGCTGGCCTCGAAATGCCGGACGAGTGCCAGCGCCGCCGCCTGGCGGTTCTCCGCCTGCCGCCGTGCGGCCTTTGCCTCGGCGCGCAGCCGGGCTTTCATCTGAGCGATATTGAAACCGTCCGTATCCGTCATGGCCGGGGCCGGATCATGCCGGCGTAAAAGCCGGGCTCCGAACCCGGAATTTTCACCGCACCCACGGTCTGCTCATAGAAGGCATCGGGGCCCGAACCGCCAATCACGGCATAGGCATAGCCCTGCGCCGCCATATCGTGCAGACAGGCGAGCAGCAGCGCCCGGCCCAGCCCGGCGCCGCGCCGTTCGTCCGCGACGCCCGTGGGCCCGAAGACGCCCAGCGCCGCCGCGTCATAGCAGGCAAAGCCCACAGGCTCATTGCCCGCCACGGCGACGAAGGCGGTCACCGGCCAACCCGAGGCGGCCTTTCGGAATTCGCCTGCCCAGGTTCGCGAGAATTTTTCCCCAACCCATTCGGCCACGGTGGAAATCTCCGGCGCCAGCACCTTGCGCACGCGCCAGTCAGCGCCCCGGGGCGGCGGTTCGAGCGGCGGCAATTCATACAATTTGACGAGAAGGTCGGTCATGTAGGGCGAATCCGAATACAAAATCAGTCCGGCGGCCCATCCTTGCCTTGAGCATCGAGCCGGGCTTGCCGAGCCGCAGCAGAGCGCCACGCCCGCCTTCCCCCGGAATAAATCCGGGGTTCGGCGCGGCAGCCTTCTCGCTAATCTCGTTTCACTCGATAAGCTGCGAAGGCTGGTGCCGGCGGAGGGACTCGAACCCCCGACCTACGGTTTACAAAACCGCTGCTCTACCAGCTGAACTACACCGGCCCGGGACCAGATTTCTCTCATAACGCCTGCGGCGGGGCGGCGCA
>JBKHIN010000112.1:0-8345 GCA_046538635.1 Alphaproteobacteria bacterium | reverse complement strand
CCCGGCCGGGGACCGCCGGAAGAACGCGTTTTTTTACGATAAGCCGCTTTTTCTTGATGGAACGTGCCGCATTCACTATCACGCACGGGAATGGACAAACGCGCGGACGCGAAGCGCCGCGATCGGGAAAGGGTTGGTGAGGTCCGATGGACGATGTGTTTGTCGAAATCGAGGGGCTGGTGAAGCGCTTCGGGCCGTTTACCGCCGTGGACGGACTGAGTTTCCAGGTCGGGCGTGGCGACGTGCTCGGGTTTCTCGGTCCCAACGGCGCGGGCAAATCCACAACGATGAAAATGATCACCGGCTTCCTGACGCCGAGTGAGGGGCGGGTTTCCATCTGCGGCAACGACATTCGCGAAGATCCCATCCCGGCCCAGTCGCTGATCGGCTACCTGCCGGAAGGGGCGCCCGCCTATGGCGACATGACGCCGCGGCAGTATCTGAATTTCATCGCCGAGGTGCGCGGCTACCGCGGGTCCCGGGTGGAGCGCGCGGTGCACCGGGCCTCCTCGCGCGCGCAGCTGGGCGGGGTGATGGACCAGCTCATCGAGACGCTGTCCAAGGGCTTCAAGCGCCGGGTGGGCCTGGCCCAGGCCATCCTTCACGACCCCCCGGTCCTGGTCATGGACGAACCCACGGACGGGCTGGATCCCAACCAGAAATTCGCGGTGCGCAGACTGATCACCGGAATGGCCCGGAACAAGGCCATCATCATTTCCACCCACATTCTGGAGGAAGTGGAATCGATTTGCTCCCGCGCCCTGATCATCGACCGGGGGCGGATCGTCGCCGACGGCACGCCTGACCAACTGGCCGCGCGCTCGCGCTATCACAACGCGGTCACGCTCGAGGTGAGCGCGCGGGACGCGGCAGAGGTCCGCAAGACTCTGGAAGCGCTGCCTGGTACGGGCGATATCCTCACCCGGCACACGAAGGCCGGGACGGAGCGCCTTACGCTGTTCCCGAAAGAACCCGACCACCTGCTGATCGAGGATGTCAGCGAAGTGGTGGCCCGGCAGAAGTGGGATGTGGGCGCGCTCTATGCCGAGGCGGGCCGGCTGGACGAAGTGTTTCGTACCCTGACGACGCCGGACGCCGAGGAAGCCCGGAAAAAGGCGCCGAAACCGGCTTCGGCGCCGGCCGGCGGCCGTCCTCCGGCAACCGGGGAGCCTGACAAGCCTGTGCCTGACGGGCCCGGACCGGGCGGGAGCGCACCGGACGGGACAACCCGGGAGGGGACCGCACCTGCCGGGCCCGCGCCCGAAGGGCGGGAGGCCGCTTCCGGAACAGCGGGCGCCCCGGGCGGCCGGCCGAAGGCCGCCACCAGAACGAAGACCAAAACAAAGACCAAGGCGAAGACAAAGGCGAAGGCAAAGACCAGGACGGCCGCCGGCAAGACCGGCAGCCGGAAATCCGGAACGGCCGCAAGCAGCGCCAGGACGGACGCGCGCAAGCCCGGCCCGCCCGCCGGAAGCGGCAAGACCACCTCCACGGAGCCGACGACGGGATGACCACCGCGCTTCCAGTTCGGGCTCTTGTCTTCATTCCTTCTTCCGGTTACACGCCACGTTAGCGATGCCGTTCAACGAGGTCGGTTAATTCCATGAGATACGTATTGCCCATATTCCGGCGCGAGCTGCTCGGCTATTTCGCAACGCCGCTGGCCTACGTGTTCATCGTGATCTTCCTGCTCACCATGGGCGGGTTCACCTTCTATTTCGGCGGCTTCTACGAACAGGGCATCGCCACGCTGGAGTCGTTCTTCACGTTCCATCCGTGGCTCTACCTGTTCCTGATCCCGGCCATCTCCATGCGTCTGTGGGCGGAGGAACGCAAGACGGGCACGATCGAGCTGCTGTTGACCCTGCCCGTGCCCGTATGGGCGACCGTGCTGGGCAAATTCTTCGCCGCCTGGGCGTTCGCCGGGATCGCGCTGCTGCTGACCTTCCCGATCTGGATCACCGTCAACTATCTGGGCGATCCGGACAACGGAGTGATTCTCGCGTCCTATGTGGGCAGTTTCCTGATGGCGGGCGCCTATCTCTCCATCGGCGCCTGCATCTCCTCGATGACCAACAATCAGGTGATCGCCTTCGTCGTGTCCGTCGTCGTGTGCTTCCTGTTCACGGTCTCCGGCCTGCCGATCGTCACCGACGTGATGGACGCCGTGCTGCCCGGCGTGATCGCCGAAACCGTGGCAAGCTTCAGTTTTCTCTCGCACTTCCAGGCCATTACACAGGGTGTGATCGACGTGCGGGACCTCGTGTTCTTCGGCTCGCTGATGGCGCTCTGGCTGACGGCCAATGCAATGCTCGTGGATTTGAAAAGGGTGGGATAGTCCATGTCCGAAACGCAGGGCACGGAAGGCGCGGCGCCGGAACAAAAGCCGCGCCGGACGGACCGGAAAGGCACATCCGGGAAAGACGGCCGCATCCGGCTGGGCTGGCCGCGCGCCCGTTATGTGGCGGCGTTCCTGACGCTGGCCGTGGTGCTGTTCCTGGCGCTGAACGTCACCTCCAACAGCATTCTGCGCGGGGCGCGCCTCGATCTGACCGAAAACCGCCTGTTCACGCTCAGCGAGGGTACCGTCAATACGCTGAAAAAACTGAAGGAGCCGGTCGTTCTGCGCTTCTTCTTCTCGCGGCACCTGGCCTCCGAAGCACCGCAACTGCGCTCCTATGCGCGCAAGGTGGAGGATCTGCTGCGCGAATATTCCGCGCGCGCGGGCGACAAGCTGGTGCTGGAGCTGATCGACCCCAGAGCCTTCTCCGAAGAGGAGGACCTGGCCGTTTCCTACGGCCTGCAGGGCGCGCAGACGCAGTCGGGCGAAAAATTCTATTTCGGGCTGGCGGGCACCAACGCCATCGGCGAAACGGAGACCATTCCCTTCTTCACGCTGGAACGCCGGGAGTATCTCGAATACGACCTGACGGAACTGGTCCATAACCTCAACACGCTGAAGAAACCCGTTCTGGGGATCGTGACCAATCTTCCGCTCGACACCGGCGCCGGGGGCCTGGCGATGGCGATGCGCGGCCGCTCCCAGTCCTTCCTGATCTACGAGCAGCTTCGCCAGCGCTTCCGGACGCAGTTTCTGGAGCAGGAGTTCGATCGTGTTCCCAAAAACGTCGATGTGCTGATGATCGCCCATCCGCGCGAGCTGGACGAAGGCACGCTCTACGCCATCGACCAGTTCATCCTGCGTGGCGGACGGGCGCTGGTTTTCGTCGATCCCTATTCGGAAGTGAGTTTCAAGCCGGGGCCCGGCGGCATGCCCGTGCGCGGCAGCACGGGGTCCTCGAAGCTGGAGCCGCTCCTGGAACACTGGGGCGTGGCCTACGACCCGGAAGCCATTGTCGGGGACCGGGGCGCGGCGGCGCGGGTCGCCACCAGCCGGGAGGCGGGCGCGCCGACGTCGCGCTACGTGCTCTGGCTGGCGCTCGAGGAAGAGCAGCTTTCCGACAAGGACCCGGTGACCTCCGAACTGGAGCTGATCAACCTGTCCACGCCCGGCTATCTGGAACCGCTGGAGAACGGGCCGCTCACCTTCGAACCGCTCATCACCAGCACGAAAGACGCCAAGACCTTCCCTCGCTTCGACGCTCAGCGCAATCCGGCGCCGGAGGAATTGCTGGCCGCCTTCGTGCCGGAGGAGCGTGAATTCGTCATTGCCGCCCGGCTCAGCGGAGCGCTCAAGACCGCCTTCCCCGAGGGGCCGCCCGCAGAACCGGAAGAGGCGGACGAAGGCGCTTCGAAGCAGGAGATGAAGGAGAAGGCCGAAAAACTGGGCGTGGACGTCAACGAAGAGGAGCCCCTGCCGCCGCATGTGGCGCAAGGCACGCAGCCCGCCAACATCATCGTGGTTGCGGATTCCGACATGTTCGACGACCGCTTCTGGGTCACGGAGCGCAACGTTCTGGGCCAGCGTGTGGGCGTACCCACGGCCGACAATGCCGCCTTCATCGTCAACGCCGTTGAAAACCTCATGGGCTCGGACGAGCTGGTCTCGCTGCGCACCCGGGCTTCGGACGAGCGGACCTTCGAAGTGGTCGAGGACCTGCGCCGCGCCGCAGAGGAGCGCTATCTGGCCAAGGAAGAACGTCTGCAGTCGCAGCTTCAGGAGGCCGAACAGCGGCTGAAACAGCTGCGCGGCCAGGGTCAGGGGCTGGAGGAAGGCGCAGGCGTACAGCTGAGCCCGGAAGAACGGCGCGAGCTGGCCCGCTTTACCCAGGAAGCGCTGCGGCTGCGGGGAGAACTGCGCGAGGTGCAGCGTTCGCTGGTCGCCGATATCGAAAGTCTGGGCGCCGTGCTCGCCTTTCTCAACATCGCGCTGGTGCCGCTGCTGGTGGCGGGAACGGCCATCGCGCTGGCGGTCATGCGCGCCCGCAAACGGGCACGTTCCGTTTAGGCAATCCGGCCGCGCGGCCGGCGAAGAGAACATGAGGGTCTGAACAGCCATGCAGGGCACATTGCTGGAAAGGATGGACCGGGAGACGCGCGCGCTCGTCGTTCTCGCCGCGGCCGCGCTGATATTCGTGATCGCCGCAGCCTTCGCGCTGTCTTCGTCGTCCCGGGTCATCGAACCTGCCTTCGAGCCCGAGCCGTTTTTTCCGGAACTGGCGCACGAACTGGGCGCCGTCCGGGAACTGGTGATCGAAACCAAGGACGAAACGCTCCGCATCGTGCGCAACACGGAGGGGCAGTGGGTCCTTCCGGAGAAGGACAGCTATCCGGTCCGCCGCGAACCCCTGCGCGAAATCCTGCTGGGCATCGGCGAATTGACCAAGGTGCGCCCGGCGACGTCGAATCCGGAATGGCACAAGGAATTGCGCCTGGGCGCGCCAGACGAGGGTGGCAAGGCGACGCGCGTGACCCTGAAGCGCGAAAACGGCGCCGAACTGGTGACCCTGCTCGTGGGCGAGAAGGCGGACCTGCCCGATATCAGCGGCCTCGATTCCTGGTATGTGCGCGTTCCCGGCGAAATGCAGAGCTGGCTGGCGCGGGGAACGCTCTCCCTGCGGCTCGACCCTTCCGCCTGGATCGTGACCAAGGTCATGCCCGTAAATGCGGGCCGGATCCGTTCCGCCACCGTCACGCCGCCCGAAGGACCCGCCTACACGGTGGCCCGGGAGAATGAGGAGTCGGAAAGCTTTACCCTCAAGACCGTCCCGGAAGGCGCCGTTCCCAAGGGCCCGCGTGTGGCCGACGGCGTGGGACAGGCCATCGCGGATCTCGAAATCCGGGACGCCCGGCTGGCCACCGACTTCAATTTCGAGAATGCGCCCACGGCCCGCTACCGCACCTTCGACGGCCTGGAAATCACCGTGCGCTCGCTGAAACTGGGCGAGGACGTCTGGGCCACCATCGAAGCGCGCTATGACGGCCAGCCCGGCGGCGACGCCGCGAAGTCCTTCGACGCCAGTTCGCTGGCCGCCGACATCAACCAGCGCGTCGCGGGTTATGCCTTCCTGCTGCCCGACTATGCGGGCAACCAGATGCGCCTCCCCCTCTCCGAACTGGTCAGGGAGACGGAGCCCGCCGCCCCGCCGCCGGACGCCGCCGGGCCGGAGGGAGAACCGGATGGCGGGGCGGAAACGGGCGCCGGACCGGAAGGGGCGGCCGCTCCGGCCGGGAGTGAGCCGGAGGCCGAACCGGAGGCGGCTGAATCTGCCGCCCCCTCCCCGCCGCCTGCGGACGAGGGCGAAAGCGAGCCTTCCGCGGAAGACGAAGAGACCGCGGAAGACGAAGAGAGCGGCGGGGAAGAAGGCGAGGGATAAGCCGCCCCTGAGTTCTGCCCGGCCCCTTGAGCGCGCCAGCGGCGTCTCTACATATGCCTCGGCACACGCGTTCCGCCCGGGGCGTGTGCGGGTCAACGGGACAGGGTCAACAGGGAGGCAGCCAGATGACGGCCGAACCGGCGCAAAGCGCGGAACAGCGCGAGGAGTTCAGCTTTCAGGCCGAGGTCACCCGCCTCCTGCACATCATGGTGCACTCCGTCTATTCGGAGAAGGAGGTTTTTCTCCGCGAGCTGATCTCGAATGCTTCCGACGCCTGCGACAGACTGCGTTACGAGGCCATCACAAGCCCGGAACTGACGGCGGGAGACGAGGATTTCCGTATCCTGATCTCTGCCGATCCGGCCAAACACACACTGACCGTGACCGACAACGGCGCCGGCATGGAACGGCAGGACCTGATCGACAATCTGGGCACCATCGCGCGTTCGGGCACGGCCCGCTTCGCCGAGGCCATGGCCGCGGCGGACAGGACGCAGGACGCCGCGCCGCTGATCGGCCAGTTCGGAGTGGGCTTCTATTCCGCCTTCATGGTGGCCGGCCGGGTCGACGTGATCAGCCGCAAGGCGGGTACGGAGGAAACATGGGTATGGTCCTCCGACGGATCGGGCGCGTTCACCGTGGAGGAAGCGGAGGAAGAGGACGCCGCTCTCATCGGCGGGCGCGGCACGGCGGTGCGCCTCACCCTGCGCGAGGGCGAGGACGAATTCCTGAAGCCGGACCGGCTTTCCCGCGTGGTGGAGACCTATTCCAACCACATCTCCTTTCCCATCGAACTCAAGGACGGAGAGGGCGGCGAGCCGAAACGGCTCAACGCGGCGGGTGCGCTGTGGACCCGTCCGAAGTCGGAAATTTCGGAAGAGGATTATACCGAGTTCTTCCACCATGTGGGGCAGAACTTCGGCGAACCGCTGGCGACCATCCATTACAAGGCGGAAGGGCTGAACGAATATACGGCGCTGCTGTTCATCCCGGAGCACCGGCCTCTGGACCTGTTCGATCCTGAGCGCGCGCCCGCCCTTAAACTGTATGTGAAGCGGGTCTTCATCACGGATGATGCGCCGCTGCTTCCCGCCTGGCTGCGATTCGTGCGCGGCGTGGTGGACTCCGCCGACATGCCGCTGACCGTCAGCCGGGAGATGCTGCAGAACAATCCGCGGGTCTCCGCCATCAGGCGCGGACTGACCGGCCGTGTGCTGAGCGAATTGAAGAAAATGGCGGAGAAGGATGCGGACGCCTATGCCCGGTTCTGGGAGGCGTTCGGGCCCGTGCTCAAGGAAGGCATTTACGAGGATTCCGGACGGCGCGAGGATCTGCTGAAGCTCGCGCGCTTCCGCACCACCAAGGGTGAAAACCCGCGCAGCCTTGCCGATTATGTGGCGGACATGGCGGAGAAACAGTCCGCCATCTACTATCTGACGGCAGACGATCCGGAACAGGCGGCGGCCTCGCCCCAGCTCGAGGGTTTCCGGGCGCGCGGCATCGAGGTGCTGCTGCTCAGCGACCCCGTGGACAGTTTCTGGGTCATGGCGGCGGAAAAATTCGACGGCAAGCCCTTTCAGTCCGTGACCGCCGGCGCGGCGGACCTGGACGCCATTCCGCCCGCGGAGGACAAGGAAACCGCGGCGGAAGAGGCGAAGGCGGAGCCCGACGACGCCGCGCTTGGCACGCTGATCGCCCTGTTCAAGCAGGCGCTGGGCGAAAAGGTGAGCGACGTGCGCCGTTCGGCGCGGCTGAAAGAGAGTCCGGTCTGCCTGGTGGCGGCCGAGGGCGCGCCCGACATGCGCATGGAGCGCATTCTGGCCGTGCAGCGCGGCGGCCATCTGATGCCGCGCGTGCTGGAGATCAACCCGTCCCACGATCTCATCAAGTCGCTCGCCGCGAAGGCGAAGGACGGGGTGAACCCGGCGCTGGAAGACGCCGCGCTGCTGCTGTTCGATCAGGCGCGCATCCTCGAAGGCGAACCCGTCTCCGACCCGGCCGGGTTCGCCAGGCGCATGGCGGCGGTGATGGCAAAGGGGGTATCCTGATCAACGCTCCGCGCACGGTGCGGCGAGTTCATGCTCCACATCGCCCAGAAGCTCAAGCGCCTCCAACCGGGTCAGCCGCTCCCGGCCGCGCGGAAGCAGGCCCTGCGGCCAGGGCCTGCACGCGTGCCCGAACAGTTCCTGTGCGGACAATTGGGCCAGGCTGGGGGCCATCGACTGCACCAATGAGCGCGACTGCGCATCCAAGACGATCGTTCTGGAAGAGACCAGGGACCGTTGCAGCGACCCTGACCTTAAAATTGTCAGCAAGAAGGGGCTCGTGCTTGTGCCTGCAAAGGCGCTTTACAGCAGCTCTAAAAACAATATTCCCGTAAATCCGGAATTCTATTGGTACTGCGGAAAAAGCAAGGAACGGACCCGGTGTGCCGATGGCACGACACATGTCGATATCCGGCGCCCATACAACAAGACCAAGATCGGCTCTTGCAGCCTGATAGGTGAATGTCGCTATGCGCACTTCGAAATCAAATGCAAAAAGAAATACCAAGTGTGCAAAGATTAG
>JBKHIN010000111.1:0-8383 GCA_046538635.1 Alphaproteobacteria bacterium | reverse complement strand
CGGCATTTCGATTCTGTTCGTGATCCTCACGACCGCGCTGATGCCGTTCGTGATCGTGGCCAGCTGGCGGTCGGTCACGTACCGGCTGAAGGAATACATGATCGCGTTTCTGGTCCTGGAAACGCTCATGATCGGGGTGTTCATCGCCCTCGATCTGGTCGTCTTCTATGTGTTTTTCGAGGGCGGCCTGATCCCGATGTTCCTGATTATCGGAATCTGGGGCGGCCAGCGGCGCATCTATGCCTCGTTCAAATTCTTCCTTTACACGCTGCTGGGCTCGGTGCTGATGCTGCTGGCCCTGATCACCATGTATTCGGTGGCGGGGACGGCCGATATCCGCGAGCTTCTGACCTACGATTTCAGCCGCGGGCTTCAGACCTGGCTGTGGCTGGCCTTCCTGGCCTCCTTTGCGGTCAAGTTGCCCATGTGGCCCGTCCACACCTGGCTGCCGGACGCGCACGTGGAAGCGCCGACGGGCGGTTCCGTCGTGCTGGCCGCCATTCTCCTGAAGATGGGCGGTTACGGCTTCCTGCGCTTTTCGCTGCCCATGTTCCCGCTGGCGAGCGAAATGTTCACGCCCCTGATCTTCGCCCTGTCGGTGATGGCCATCGTCTACACCTCGCTGGTGGCGCTGATGCAGGAGGACGTGAAGAAGCTGATCGCCTATTCCTCCGTCGCCCATATGGGGCTGGTGACGCTGGGCATTTTCACCTTCACCATGCAGGGTGTTCAGGGCGGCATCATCCAGATGATCAGCCACGGGATCGTTTCGGCGGCGCTCTTCCTGTGCGTGGGTGTGATCTATGACCGCATGCATACCCGCGAGATCGCGGCCTATGGCGGGCTGGTGAACCGCATGCCCGTCTATGCCTTCATGTTCATGGTGTTCACGCTGGCCAATACCGGCCTGCCCGGCACCAGCGGCTTTGTCGGCGAATTCATGACCCTGCTTGCCGCCTTCAAGGTGAACGTGGTCGTCGCCACGCTGGCCACCACGGGGGTCATCCTCAGTGCGGCTTACGCCCTCTGGCTCTACCGCCGTGTGGTGTTCGGCGATCTGGTCAAGGACTCGCTGAAGTCGATCAAGGACGTGAGCGCCCGGGAAATCCTCGTCCTGGGGCCGATGGTGGCGCTGACCATTCTGTTCGGCGTCTATCCCAAACCGCTGATGGACGCGACGAACGCCTCGGTCGAGCAGCTTGTGGTCCATGTGCGCGAGGCGCAGGAACGCGCGGCGTCGCCCGAACCGGAAGACGAGGCGGCGCAGCCCGATGAGTCAAGGCCGGACGAAGCCGAAACCGGCCCCGATAATGGAAACCGATGATGGATCAATTTGCCGAATTGCCCATTTACCGGGACCTGATTTTCCTGACGCCGGAACTGCTCATGGCCGTCGGCGGCATGGCGCTGTTGATGGTGGGCGCCTTTCGGGGCGACAGGGCCGCGAACGCCATCGGCGGCCTGGCGCTGATCCTGCTCACCGCCACGGGCGTGTTGATCGCCGTCCAGCAGGGCGAGCGCGAACTGATCTTCAACGGCAGTTTCGTGGCCGACCCCTTCGCCCGCTTCGTGAAAATCCTGGTGCTGACGGGCGCGGGCCTTGTCATCGTGATTTCCCATGATTTCCTGACCAGGGAACGCATCCTGCGCATGGAATTCCCGGTGCTGATCATCTTCGCCACGCTGGGCATGATGATGATGGTGTCGGCGAATGACCTGATCGCCCTCTATGTGGGCCTGGAACTGCAGAGCCTGTGCCTCTATGTGCTCGCCGCCTTCAACCGGGATTCGCGCCGTTCCACGGAAGCCGGGCTCAAATATTTCGTGCTCAGCTCGCTGGCCTCCGGCATGCTGCTCTACGGCGCCTCGCTGATCTACGGCTTTACCGGCACGGTGAATTTCGATCAGCTTGCCAACACGCTTTCGGGCGCGACGCCCTCGGTGGGCATTATTTTCGGCCTTGTGTTTCTGGCCGCCGGGCTGGCGTTCAAGATTTCCGCGGTGCCCTTTCACATGTGGACGCCCGACGTCTATGAGGGCGCGCCTACGCCGGTGACCGCCTTTTTCGCCTCCGCGCCCAAGATCGCCGCCATGGCGCTGTTCCTGCGCGCCTTCCTCTGGCCGTTCCCGGAACTGACGGAGGAATGGCGGCAGATCATCGTCTTCATCGCCATCATGTCGATGGGCTGGGGGGCCTTCGCCGCCATCGGGCAGACCAACATCAAGCGCCTGATGGGCTATTCCGCCATCGGCCATATGGGATACGCCCTCATGGGCCTGGCGGCGGGGGGCGTCGAAGGCGTGCGCGCCGTGCTGATGTATCTGCTCATCTATCTGGGCATGACCATCGGCACCTTCGTATGCATCCTCTCCATGCGCCGGCGCGAGGGCATGGTGGAGCAGATTTCCGATTTGTCCGGTCTTTCGCGCACCCATCCCTTCCGCGCGGCGGTCCTGGGGGCGCTGATGTTTTCGCTTGCGGGCATTCCGCCTCTGGCCGGGTTCTTCGCCAAGTTCTATGTTTTCATGGCGGCGCTGAAGGCCGGGCTGGTGCCGCTGGCCATCATCGGCGTGGTCGCCAGCGTGGTGGCGGCGTTCTATTATTTGCGCATCGTCAAGGTGATGTATTTCGACGAACCCGCACCCGCCTTCGAACCGGCCATGCCTGCGGGCATGCGCGTGGTCATGACGGCGTCGGGCGCCTTCGTCATGGGCTTCATCTTCTTCATCGGCCCGCTTGTGGCGGCGGCGGGCTGGGCGGCGCAGAGCCTGATCCGCTAACAGCGAGGTTCGGGTGACATTGTCAGCTCAGGGAATGGAATGGGAGAACGGAGGCTGGCCCGCGGGCCATGGTCTCGCCGTTCTCGACGAGATCGACAGCACGAACGCGGAAGCGCGCCGCCGCGCGGAAGCGGGCGAAGCGGGGCCCCTGTGGATTCGCGCCGGCCGCCAGACCGCCGGCCGCGGACGGCGCGGCCGCTCCTGGGTCTCCGAATCCGGAAACCTGATGTGTACGCTGATGGTCCGGCCGGGCGGAACCGCCGCCGAGGCGGCGCGCCTGTCGTTCGCGGCCGCGCTGGCCGTGCGTGAACTGCTGGCGGCTTACCTTCCGGGCGCGGATATCCTCCTCAAATGGCCCAACGACGTTCTTCTGGAAGGCGGCAAGGCGGCCGGCATTCTTCTGGAGTCGGCCGCCGCGCGCGGCGGACATCTCGACTGGCTGGTCGTGGGTTTCGGCGTCAATCTGGCCCATGCGCCGGACATACCGGGACAAAGGGTCACGGCGCTGGCGGATCATCTGCCGCACGGCGGCCCGCCGCCCTCGCCGGACGAGGCGCTGGGCGTTCTCGCCCGCGCCTTCGGGAACTGGTACGAGCGCGCGCGCCTCGACTTCGAGGCCGTCCGCCGCGCCTGGCTCATCCATGCGAAAGGGGTGGGCGAGGAGATCCGTATCGAGGCGGGAGGGCGCATACTCGCCGGCCGGTTCGAGAGCATCGACGCCGACGGAGCGCTGGTGCTAGTGTGTCCCGACGGGGTACGGCATACCGTCCCGGCGGGGGATGTGTACTTTTCCGGGACCGCCGGTCCTCCAGTAACGGAAGGCGACCATGCTGCTGGCAATTGACGCGGGCAACACCAACATCGTGTTCGCGATCATGGACGGCGAGAACAAGCGCGCACAGTGGCGCGCCTCCACCGCTTCGGCGCGCACGGCGGATGAATACTGGGTCTGGTTGTGCCAGCTCATGTCCATCGAAGGTCTGAAGCCGGAGGATGTGGACGGCGCCATCATCGCCACGGTGGTGCCCCAGGCGCTGTTCGACCTGCGCCAGATGTGCCGCAAGTTCTTCCGTACGGAACCCATGGTGGTGGGCGAGCCTTCCGTGGATCTCGGCCTGGCGATCAATCTGGAACGGCCCGACGTGGTCGGCGCCGACCGGCTGGCGAATGCGGTCGCGGCCCATGTCACCTATCCCGGCGCGCTGATCGTGATCGATTTCGGCACCGCGACCACATTCGACATCGTCTCGGTGCAGGGCTCCTATGAGGGCGGGGTGATTTCGCCCGGCATCCATCTGTCCCTGGAGGCGCTGCACAGCGCTGCGGCCAAACTGCCGCGCATCGCCGTGGAGCGGCCGCAGGCAGTGATCGGCAAGGACACCGTGCCCGCCATGCAATCGGGCGTTTACTGGGGCTATGTCAGCCTGATCGAGGGGCTGGTGGCGCGCATCAAGGCGGAATACGGAGAGCCCATGACCACTGTCGCCACGGGCGGACTGGCGCGCCTGTTCGGGCACAACACCACTGTGATCGAGCATGTGGATCTGGATCTCACGATCCGGGGCCTGCAGCGCATTTACCGCCTCAACGAGGCGAACTGGAAGCGCGAGCCTTCCCGCGCCGGCGGGAGCTGACGGCGTATGGCAGCGGCAAGCGATAAAAACGAATTCGTCTTCCTGCCCCTGGGCGGCTGCGGCGAAGTGGGAATGAACCTCAATCTGTTCGGCTACGGACCGCCGGGCGATCATGAATGGATGATGGCCGATCTGGGCGTCACCTTCGCGGATCTCACCGCGCCCGGAATCGACCTGATCCTGCCCGATCCCGCCTTTATCACCGAGCGGCGGAAGAAACTGAAGGGCATCGTCTTCACCCACGCGCACGAAGATCATATCGGCGCGGCGGCGGCGCTCTGGCCCTGGCTTCAGTGCCCCATGTATGCGACCCCGTTCACGGCGGAACTGCTTCGGGCGAAGTTCGTCGAGGCGGGCATCGCGGACGAGGCGCCTCTTCATGTGCTTCCCGTGGGCGGGCGGTTCAGCCTCGGGCCCTTCGACCTTGAGCTGATACGCGTGGCCCATTCGATTCCCGAGGCGCACGCCCTCGCCATCCGCACGCCGGCCGGAATTCATCTGCATACGGGGGACTGGAAGCTGGATCCGGATCCCGTAGTGGGCGAAGTCGCCGACGAAGCCCGCCTCCGGGCGCTGGGCGAGGAGGGGGTCATGTCCATGACCTGCGACTCCACCAATGTCTTCGTGCCGGGAACGGCCGGGTCGGAAGCGGCGGTTGGCGACAGTCTGACCGAACTCTTCGGCGAGCTTGAAGGCCGCATCGCCGTCACCGCCTTCGCCTCCAATGTGGCGCGTGTGAATTCCGTGGCCCGCGCGGCGGCTGCGCACAAACGCCACCTGGTCCTGGTGGGCCGGGCCATGCACCGCATCGTGTCGGCGGCGAAAGCCTGCGGCATGCTGCAGGACATGCCGGCCATCGTGCCGGAAGAGGATGCGGGCTATCTGCCGCCCGATTCCGTGGTTTATCTGTGTACGGGCTCTCAGGGCGAGCCGCGGGCGGCGCTGGCGCGAATAGCCGATGGCGGCCATCCGCATGTCTCGCTTGAGGACGGCGACACCGTGGTGTTCTCCTCCCGCGTCATCCCGGGCAACGAGGTTGCGATCTTCGATATCCAGAACCGCCTGGCCGAGCGCGGCATCCGCGTCATCAGTGAAGAGGACCATTTCGTCCATGTGTCCGGCCATCCGTGCCGGGACGAACTGAAGCAGCTTTACGGGTGGGTCAGGCCGGAAACGGCGGTGCCCATTCACGGCGAATTGCGTCACCTGCTGGAACACCGGCTTTACGCCCGTGAACTGGGTGCGGACCATGCAATCATCGCGCGCAACGGCGCCATGCTCCGGCTCGCGCCGGGACCGGCGGAAATCATCGATCATGTGGAAAACGGGCGCCTTTATCTCGACGGCGAGGCGCTGACCTCATCCGACAACGAGGCGCTGCGCCTGCGCCGCCGCCTGTCGTTCTCGGGCGCCATCGTGGTGACGCTGGCGGTCGGAAGACGGCTCGATCTGCTGTGCCATCCCCGCGTTCTCGCCCTGGGCGTGCCCGAGGAGGATGAAGAGGAGGAGGGCTCGGGCCCGCGCAACCGGGCCACGGAAGACCGCCTCGCCGCCGTGCTCGCCGACGATGTGGACGGCGCCTTCGAAGGCCTGTCCAAACGTCAGCGGGCAGACGATGTCGCCGTGGAGGAAGCCGTTCGCCGCGCGGTCCGGGCGGTGGTGCGCCCCGCCTGGGGCAAGCGCCCGCTGATTCGTGTGGAGATTTTAAGGATTGACGCATGATCCGGTGCGAAGAGCGAGAAGGGCCCGCCAGACAACGGAGGCACATATGATCGGCCGATTCAATCACGTAGCGATCGCCGTCCCGGACATCGAGGCGGCGGCGGAAACCTACCGCACCGTCCTGGGCGCGGACGTCTCGGAGGCGGTGCCTCAGCCGGACCACGGGGTGACCACCGTGTTCGTGACCCTGCCCAACACCAAGATCGAACTCCTGGAACCGCTGGGCGAGAATTCACCCATCGCGGGATTTCTGGAGCGCAATCCGAAAGGCGGCATTCACCATATCTGCCTTGAGGTCGAGGACATTCAGGCGGCGTGCGAAACCGTGACGTCCCATGGCCTGACCATCGCGGGTTCCGGCGAGCCGCGCATCGGCGCGCACGGCAAGCCGGTCATCTTCCTGCATCCGAAAGACCTGCACGGCACCCTGATCGAGCTGGAGGAAGTCTGAAACGGGATGGGCGTTACCGGCAGTATCGTCATCTATGTGGTCGTCTGGTGGCTGGTGTTCTTCGCCGTCCTGCCCTGGGGCGTGCGCAGCCAGCGGGAGAGCGGCGAGGAGATCGAAGGCACCGAGCCCGGCGCGCCCGTGAAGCCCGATCTGGGCCGCAAGGCCCTGATCACCTCCCTCATCGCGGCCGCAATCTGGGTGGTGATCTTCGCCGTGGTCAACGCCGGCGTGTTCGAGTTTTATCCCGAGGACTGGTCGGGCGCGGGATAGCGGCTTCGCAGTCGAGCCGAAGTGGGCCGGCACCGGGGCAAGGCGGCGCGTTGCCAAAGGCGCGCGCTTTGCCTAAAAGAACCCGTGAGGGGTTGGGAAATCTGCGCCGCCCGGCCCGGGACGCGCAGGACAAGAGCGCCGCTCAGGCGGCGCTCAGGGTACAGCACAGGCCATGACGAATACTCCCCAGGACGGCGGAACCACTCTCGGCAGGCGCGGAGGCATCTGGCCGCTCGGCGGGCGCACTTCGGCCTTCGCCCCCTTCGAATGGCTGCTGGCGCTGCGCTATCTGGGCGCGAAGCGCAAGGAGAGCTTCGTCTCGGTGAATGCCGGATTCTCGTTCTTCGGCATCATGCTGGGCGTGGCCGTGCTGATCGTGGTCATGGCCGTCATGAACGGCTTCCGGACTGAATTGCTCGGCAAGATTCTGGGCGTGGACGGCCACGCCTTTGTTTATGCCACCGCCGGCCCCCTGACGGATTTCGACCAAGTCGCGAATGAAATCCGGGACGTGCCGGGGGTCACGCGTGTCTCCCCGCTGGTCGAAGGGGAGGTCCTGGTATCGGCCAATGGCGTCACCAGCGGCGCGCTGGTGCGGGGCATCCGTCCCGAAGATCTCCAATCCATGGAGACGGTCGCCCCGAGTGTGAAGGGCGACATGGCGACCGGCACGCTCGATAATTTCAAGGGCAGCCGGAACCTGGCGGTCGGTTCCAAGCTGGCGCAGCGCTTCGGCCTGCGCGTGGGCGACAAGCTCACCCTGATCGCGCCGGAAGGGCCGGTGACGCCCTTCGGCGCCGTTCCGCGCCGGAAGGCCTACCGGGTCGCCGCCATATTCGAAGTGGGTATGCACCAGTACGACAACACCTTCATCTTCATGCCCCTGGAACAGGCCCGGCTTTTCTTCGGAACAAACGAGGGCGTGCACAAGCTGGAGGTGATGGTCGATGATCCGGACCAGGTCAGAAAGCACGCTCTCGCCATGCTCAATGCGGTTGACGCGCCCGTCCGGATCAATACGTGGCAGCAGGTGCACAGCAGCTTCTTCAACGCGCTTCAGGTCGAACGGACGGTGATGTTCTTCATCCTGCTGCTGATCATCATCATCGCCGCCTTCAATATCGTGTCCGGCCTCATCATGCTGGTTCGGGACAAGAACCGCGATATCGCGGTGCTGCGCACCATGGGGGCGACCAGCGGCACCATCATGCGCGTGTTTCTGATTGCCGGCGCCAGCGTCGGCGTGGCGGGGACGCTGGCCGGATTTGTGCTGGGCGTGGTGCTTTCCAACAATGTGGAGACCATCAACAAGTTCATGTCCCGGCTGACCGGCACCAAGCTGTTCGATCCCGTGATCTATTTCCTCAGTGAACTGCCCGCCGAGATCAACAATGGCGAGGTGGCGGCGGTGGTGATCGCCGCACTGGTGATCGCTTTATTGGCGCCGGTCTATCCGGCCTGGCGGGCGGCGAAGACCGATCCGGTGGACGCCTTGCGCTATGAATGAGGAGGTGCGGCATGAAGG
>JBKHIN010000110.1:0-8392 GCA_046538635.1 Alphaproteobacteria bacterium | reverse complement strand
GGTCCGGCCTGGCGGCCTCGACCCGCCCTACAAATCCCTCCAGCGCATCTCAATCCGCGTCCATCTTGAGCGCGGCGACGAAGGCTTCCTGGGGAATCTCCACCCGGCCGAACTGGCGCATCTTCTTCTTGCCCGCCTTCTGCTTTTCCAGCAGCTTGCGCTTGCGCGTCACGTCGCCGCCATAGCACTTGGCGGTGACGTCCTTGCGCATGGCGCGGATGGTTTCGCGCGCAATGATCCGCCCGCCGATGGCCGCCTGCACCGGGATCTGGAACAGGTGGCGCGGAATCAGCTCCTTCAGCTTTTCGCACATGGCCCGCCCGCGCGCCTCGGCGCGGGCGCGGTGGACAATGATGGAGAGCGCATCCACGGGCTCCGCGTTCACCAGAATTTGCATCTTCACCAGATCGCCCGTCTCGTAGCCCTCGATCTGATAGTCGAAACTGGCGTAACCCCGGCTGACGGATTTGAGCCGGTCATAGAAATCGAACACCACCTCGTTGAGCGGCAGGCGGTAGACCAGCATGGCGCGGGAGCCCGCATAGGTGAGTTCCTGCTGGATGCCGCGCCGGTCCTCGCACAGTTTCAGCACGGCGCCCAGATAATCGTCCGGCACCAGAATGGTGGCCTTGATCCAGGGCTCGTCGATATGGCCGATCTTCACCGGGTCCGGCATGTCGGCGGGATTGTGCAGCTCGATCAGCGCACCGTCCGTAAGATGAACGTGATAGATCACCGAAGGCGCGGTGGTGATGAGGTCGATCTTGAATTCCCGTTCCAGCCGCTCCCGGACGATCTCCAGATGCAGCAGGCCCAGAAAGCCGCAGCGGAAGCCGAAGCCCAGGGCCGCGCTGGTCTCCATCTCGTATTCGAAGCTGGAATCGTTGAGCCGCAGCCGCGCCATCGCCTCGCGCAGATCCTCGAAATCCGAGGCGTCCACGGGGAACAGGCCGCAGAACACCACGGGCTGCGACGGCTTGAAGCCCGGCAGCGCCTCCTCGCAGGGGCGCTTTTCCTCCGTAATCGTATCGCCCACATTGGTGTCGGCCACCTGCTTGATGGAAGCGGTCATGAAGCCGATCTCGCCCGCCCCCAGCCGGTCGGTGACCACGCCCTTGGGCGTCATGATCCCTACCCGGTCCACCGTATAGGTGGCGCCGGTGGCCATCATCTTGATCTTCCGGCCCTTCTTCAATTCGCCGTCGATGATCCGCACCAGAACCACCACGCCCAGATAGGCGTCGTACCAGCTATCGACCAGCAGCGCCTTCAGCGGCGCCTCGCCGTCGCCCTCGGGCGCGGGCAGGCGCTGCACGATGGCCTCGAGCACGTCGTCGATGCCCTGCCCCGTCTTGGCGGAAATCTCCAGCGCGTCCGTGGCGTCGAGGCCGACCACCTCCTCGATCTGCTCGCGCACGCGATCGGGTTCCGCCGCGGGCAGGTCGATCTTGTTCAGGACGGGAACGATCTCGTGGTCGTTGTCGATGGCCTGATAGACATTGGCGAGCGTCTGCGCCTCCACACCCTGGCTGGCATCCACCACCAGAAGCGAGCCCTCCACCGCCGAGAGCGAGCGGGAAACCTCATAGGCGAAATCCACATGGCCCGGCGTGTCGATGAGGTTGAGCGTGTAGGTGTTGCCGTCCTGCGCGTGATAGGTCAGGCGCACGGTCTGCGCCTTGATGGTGATGCCGCGCTCGCGCTCCAGATCCATGGAATCGAGCACCTGCTCCTTCATCTCACGCTCGGTCAGCCCGCCGCATTTCTGGATCAGGCGGTCCGCCAGCGTGGACTTGCCGTGATCGATATGGGCGATGATCGAAAAATTACGGATTTCGGCACGTTTCGGCATGAGCGTGCATGTAGCACCGGCGGGACGCCGCGCCAAGTGTGGCGTGCGGGGCTATAGACCGCATTCAGGTCCCGTTCAGGCCCGGCAGGTCAGGGTCGCGCCGCGAAGTCGTTTCGGTTCGAGAGGGGAGAGCCATGCAGTTGAGAGCGTTCGTCTGCCTTGCCGCCGCATTGATGCTGACCACTGTTGCCGTTTCGGCGGCACCCACGGATGCGGGCGGGGGACGCGTGTACAAGACCGGGACGGCCATCCTGAAGGGCGGGCAGACCTACGATCTCGACCGCGCCAGGCACTCGGAATGGGGCGCCGACATCCATCTGAAGGCCTCGCCCCGCAGCCTGAACCCGCCCGAGCTTGCGCCGAAACTTGCGGCCGAGTTCGGCTTTATCGGCAAGGTCCGGCCGGACTTCCGCCGCTGCAACCGGGCGGCCCGGTCGTCCTCGCCCATCCGGGTCAGCATGCTGAAAAAGGGCATGCATGTCTGCGTGCGGACGACGAGCGGCAATGTCGGCTATCTTACGGTCGTGGCGCCGTACAATCCCCGCGAAAACGCCATGGGCTTCCGATTCAGGCTGTGGGAGAAGCCCCAGTGCTGCGCCATTGCCGGCGGCCATTACCGCGTGGACCGCGGCAAGTGCGCCCGGGAGGGCAAGCCGGTTCCGGAAGAGAATTGCCGGAAATAGGGCCGGAGACAGAGGGAAAATGTCATGAACATCACGATGTCGATCGGTGCGGCGCTGGCGGCGCAATGGGGGGCCAGTTCCTTCAAGGCCATTATTGCCGGTGAAGACAGCCGGCAACTGCCGCTGCGGAACCTGCGCCCTTGCCGCAACCACAGGGGGAAGCGGCACATTGCGCCCCCTGAACCCGCGCTGAACGTTCTGCTCAGACCCGGTTCAGGCCGCCGCCGCTAATCTGTTACCGTTGCAAAGTGGCGGGGGGCCTGACGTTTCCGCGTTTCCCGTCTGGATCAAAGCAGAGAGGAGGAGTGGAATGATTCGATCCGTGACTGCGGCGAAGTCCGCGCTTTTGGGGGCCGCTGCGGCCGCCATGCTTGCCGCCACGCCAGCCGAAGCGGCCACACGCGATTTCATCGGCACCTGGGTTAACACCGACCGCGGCACGGACGGCATGACGCGGCTGGTCATCTCCCGCCGGGGAAGGGGCGCGCTGCGGGTTCAAGGCTTCGGCCAGTGCACGCCGCGCGACTGCGACTGGGGCACGACGCGGCTCACGCTCTACGCCCCGTCGGCAAGCGATTCGGTGAACCGGAACGCGCGGCGCGGCACCGCCAATTTCCGCCAGAGCTTCAAGCGCACCCTGCTGACGCTGACCCTCGTCAATGACAACACGATGCGGTTTTGCACCTACAACAACTTCACGGACCGCAGAGGACGTTCCGACTATTACAGCTGCGGCAGGCTGAGGAAGCGCAGCCGGGCGCGGCCGGGACGGGGACGCGGCGGACGGCCCGAAACCTTCTCCACCGGGAAGTTGACCATTCCGCAAACCCATCTGGCCGATCTCGACGAGGGCGACGTGACGCGCGACGGCGCCGACATCTGGTTCCGGGCCCGGACGGAGACGGCCCGCTTCGTCGCACCGCGCAACGGCGCGCGCATCGCCATCGCGGGACGGCGCTCCGTGGGCCGTGACGGCTGCCGCCGGCAGGACCTGAGCGGCGACCCGATCAACATCCGCCGCCTGCCGCCGGGCACCTATGTCTGCGTCCGGACGAATGAGGGGCGCATCTCGCAGTTCCGCGTCAACGCCCGTGTGGGCCGCAGCCCGGGCGAGCTGGAAATCGGCTACACGACATGGAAGAAGCGGGGGGATTGATACTCCGCACCCCATCAGAGTTTGTCATCCCCGGGCCGGGCAAAATCCGGACCCGGGGATCTTTCTATCAGCACCATCTGTCATCCTCTCTCGCCCTGCCGTGAACCAACCGCCCGGCAAGCAGAGGGAGGTCCTCCGGTCCGCACCGGCGCGCGGCCGGAGGATGACAGCTTCTCACTTCTCCACCGCCTTCCGGAAGGCCGGGCGGGCGCTCAGGCGGTCCCACCATGAGGCGATGCGGGGCGTGAAGGCATCCTCGATCCTCAGCATGCGGGCGAGGTACAGGGCGTAGCCCACACAGATATCGGCGATGGTGAAGCGGTCCGCACACAGATAGTCGCGGCCGTCGGCCAGCGTGTTTTCCACCGCCCTCAGACGGCCGAGGAAGAAACGGCGATAGTCCTCCACCGCCTGGGGCAGGCGGCGCGCCTCCGGCTCGAGCTGGCTGTAGCGCAGCACGATGGTCTGGGGGAAGGTGACCGTGGCGTCGGAATAGTAGAGCCAGTTCAGAAACGCGCCGTAGTCCGGCTCGCCCGCCTGCACGCCCAGTGGCGTGGGCCCGCGCGTTTCCACCAGATACTGGCAAATGGCGGCGGACTCCGTCATGCGCGTCTCGCCGTCCACGAAATAGGGTACGGTGCCCAGCGGGTTGACGCCCAGATATTCCTTTTCGAAGACGCGCGGGGGAAAGGGCAGCACCTTCAGATCATAGGGCAGGCCCATTTCCTCCAGCGTCCACACCACGCGCGTCGAGCGCGCGCCCGAACAGTGATACAGCGTCATGGTCATGGGCGCCCTCCTTCGGCCCGCCCCGGGCCGGCAACGTGCTTTGGAACCGCTCTCCACCATAGCGCAAGAGGCATCCTCCGGCGAGGAACGGCCCGTTCTGGGTCCCTATCCAGCGAGCCCCCCAAAGGTGGTAGTCCTGCCGATGTCAGGGCCGTAATGGATCTGCCACGTACAAGCACCGAATCCGACATGTTTTTGGCGGATTTCCTGTTTATGCGGAGGAACGGTTCTGAACAGGGAGTGCCCCCATGAAAATCGTCAAAATACTCTGTCTCGCCCTGCCGCTGGCCCTCCTGGTGTCGGAGCCCGCGGCCGCCCATACGGACGAATACACCTCGATGGAGCAGAAGCACGTCATTCACATGTCCAAGCGGGCCATTGTCGCGTTCAAGAAGACGGACCCGAAGCTCGCCCGGTTCTTCGAGAATTCGGCCGGTTACGCGGTCTTCCCGAAGGTCACCAAGGGCGCGGTGGGCATCGGCGGCGCGGGCGGGCGCGGCACGCTTTTCGAGAAGAACCACCACCCGGTCGGGCTGGCACACCTTTCCCAGGTGACCATCGGCGTGGCGCTGGGCGGCCAGACATTCCGGGAAATCATCTTCTTCGAGACCAAGGCCGACATGGACAATTTCAAATATGGCGGCGTGAAGATGAGCGCCGACGCCTCGGCCGTGGCCGCGGCGGAAGGCGCGGCCAGCCATGCCGCCTACCGCAACGGCGTCGCCATTTTCACCCTGCCCATCGGCGGGCTCATGTTCGAGGCGAGCGTGGGCGGGCAGTCCTTCCGGTTCGAGCCCCTGCCCTAGCGCCGTCGCGTGGCCGCGGCGCCGGTTACACCTACTCGTCCACCGGCGTGGGCGGCGGCAGGGCGCCGAGTTCCGAAGGATCGGCGAGCGCCTGACCGCTCAGCTCCAGCGTCCGGGTCCGCGGCCCGATCCGGACCGTGCTTGCGTGGTGAGAGATCCTGAACACGTACTCGGGAGGGTCTTTCAAAGGCTTTCCCGTCTCCGGATGCACCCGGCGGCGTGCCGAACAGGGCTTGCTGGCATGGTATGCGGGGGCGCCCTCCGTTCGCGACCAATCCTTCGCCTTGAACGAGGCGGCCCCTTCCGGACGCTCCATGTCGATTTCAAAGAGGCCGTGAGGAACCTCCGCTGTCGCCGTGTAGGCGTACAGACGGCTCCCGAACTTTCCCGGTGAAATACCGTTGTAGGAAACCGGTATACTGATTTTCCGCCCGCGCTCCATGCCCATGCCGGCGGCCCGCACCGGCTCCAGCGTGACCCGCAGCTTGCCGGGGCGGCGCAGGACGTCGGCATAACATCTGAGCATGACCACGGCCTTCACGCTCACCTTCTGCCGGCCCAGAACGCGCAGCGAGCGCAGCCGGTTGGTAACCCATTTGCCGTCCGTGTCCGCGATTGCGATGAAATATTTCGCAGGCAGAACGTCATCCGGAACGCGCGTGCGGATTTCAGATTCAGTCCATGCGCGCGGCGTCAGGTTTCGGGCGAGGCTGTGGTCCGGGTTTGCATTGAGGCCCAGGACGAGGCGGCGGCCGCCCTTCGAATCGCCGAACATATGTCCCGTCACGGTAACCTCGCCGCCCTGCATGACCGTGGACGGACGATAGCCGGTGACGCGCGGCTCCAGGCGCAAGCCCTCCTTTTTCGACGCACGGGGCGGGAGGGCATCCGTCCGCCTGCTGCCGAGTGCCCCCTCCCTGGAGGGACGGTCCGCGATGCCGCCCGAGGGGCCCGCCCCCGGTTTTACGTCCGTTCCGTCTCTTTGTGTGGACGGGCGGCGGCCATGTTCGCCGTCTCCGAAGCGCACGGAACCGGAATCCTTATCGAGGGGACTTGACTTGTCCGGCGGCGGTTTCCGCAGCTTCCCGGCATCCGGCTGCAGACGCTTGCGGAGCGTGCCGGGCATGGTCAGCGCGCCCGGCCCTCCGCATTCCCGAATGGCCTGGCGCCAGCCGGTCCGGCCCGCCACCTTCTTGCGGAAGCAGGAGATCCGGGCATCGGCATTTTTTGCGCCCCGGCACAGGCCGGCGGCATTGCGGAACTGCCAGCGCGTGCCGCCGCCCCAGTTCACGCCGCCATGCATGACCTTCCGGAAACAGCGCGCCGGTTGCGCCGAATTCTCCGCGCCCTTGCACAGACGCTCGATTTTCTCCGGGCTCCAGCGTTTGTCGCCCGAATAGTTCCACGCCACCTTGCCCTGCAGGGCGGAGGCGCACCGGTGCTGGCCCGCCGTCTGGGCGGCGCCGGGCAGCGCGGCCGGAAAGACCGCCAGAACGAGGATCAGCCCCGGCAGCCGGGTCAAACCCATCCTCTTGCTGTACATGGCGAGACTCCGTTTTCAGACGATCCTGCGCCCTCTCAAAGGAACCGCCGCGCGTCATCAAAGTCAAAATTGCCGCCGGTCACCACGGCCACGCTCGTTCCGGCCACGGGCTTCACGCGGCCCAGCATCAGCGCGGCGATCCCCAGCGTGGCGCCCGGTTCCGCGAACAGCTTGGCGCCCGCCAGGGTTTCGCGCACGCCCATCCGAATGTCCTCGTCCGGCAGGGTGAGGAGTTCGTCCACATGGCGGCGCGACAGGTCGTAATTGATCTCGCCGGTGAGCGCCGCGCCGAGGGAGGGCGCCAGCGTCTTCACCTGTTTGAGGCGCACGGGGCCCCCGCCGTCCCACGCCGCACGCAGGGTGGGCGCGCCGTCGGTTTCCAGGCCGATGATTTTCACGTCCGGCCGGCGCGCCTTGACGGCCACGGCAAGGCCCGAGATCAAGCCGCCGCCGCCCACCGGGCACAGGATCTGCTTCACCTCCGGGCACTGATCGAGAATTTCGAGGCCAACGGTCCCCTGTCCCGCCACGATGCGCGGGTCGGCAAAGGGATGGACCAGCACCAGATCGCGCTCCCGGCGCAGCGCCTCCATGTGGTCCATGGTTTCGTTGATGGCGCCGTGCAGGATGACCTCCGCGCCCAGGGCGCGCGTGGCCTCCACCTTCACCGGGCTCGAGCCTTCGGGCATGACGACGGTCACCGGCACCTTCGCGCGGCGCGCCGCCCAGGCCAGCGCCAGGGCGTGATTGCCCGCCGAAATGGTGATCAGCCCGCGTTCGAGTTCCCCGGTGCCTGCGCTGAGCACCCAGTTGAGCGCGCCGCGTGTCTTGAACGAGCCCGTCTTCTGCATCAGCTCGCATTTCAGCATCAGCGGCCGGCCCAGCCGTTCGCTCAGGGCGTGGGCCGGGGCCATGGGCGTGGGGGGAAGCTCTCCGGCGATGCGCGCCCTCGCCGCCTCGATGTCGCCGGGTCCGACCGGTATGCGCATGCCTGCCTCCCTCCGTATGAAGAAAATCCCTTCAGTATCGAATAAATACCTGACGCGGCGTGTGGGTGATGAATTCACAGCCCTCCGGCGTGATCACGATGGTGTCGGACAGGAAGGAATCTCCGTAGTCGGAACGCAACAGCCACGACATGAGGTGAAAGACCATCCCCGCCTCCAGCCGCAGGTCGGACCCGGCCCTCAGGCCGCGCGGCGCGCCGCCGCCCGACCAGCTCGGCGGATAGCCGATGCCCGTGCTGTAGCCGCAATGGTGGCGCTGATAGGTGGACAGATCGTTACGCTGAAGGACCGCGTGCCAGGCCGCATAGACATCGCCCGCGCGCACGCCGGGCGCGATGGCACCCGCCGCCGCCATCAGCGCTTCCTCGCAAACGTCGTGCGCCTTGTGGGCGCTTTCCGGCGCCGAGCGGATGAACACCAGCCGGCCCATGGGCGCGTGGTAGCGGCGCACGCAGCCGGAAGCCTCCAGAAACAGGATTTCCTCTTCCGTGAGACTCGTGTCGTCCCAGGTGCCGTGCTCGTGGGTCAGCGTCCGGGTGGAGCGAACCAGGGGGAT
>JBKHIN010000388.1:0-3171 GCA_046538635.1 Alphaproteobacteria bacterium | reverse complement strand
GGGCGAGGACGGATCGGCGGAGACCGCCTCCCCGCCATTCTCCTGCGGTTTGCATGCCGCCGCCAGGGCGCTCGCCGCCACGCTGCCCATGAAGGCCCTGCGGTTCATGCCGGTCATGCCGTCCCTCCCCGAACTGTTACGCCTTTGAGGAGGTATCCTAAGCACAAGTTCCGCCCGCGCCCACAGGGGAAAACCGTTGCGCACAGACCGGCGGCCGCGCCGCCTCAGCGCGGCTCCACCGTGAGCAGGGTGCCGTCCACGGATGTGACGACAACCGATGTGCCGGCGGGATGATTGCTTCCGTCCGCAGCCCGGGCGGACCAGAGCGTGTCGCCCACCCGTACCTTGCCCCGGCCTTCAACGAACTCCTGGGCGACTGTAACCGTCCAGCCCAGATACTGCTCCGCACGGCGGTTGAGCATCGGGGCGTCGCTGACGACCTTTCGGTGGGGGAACACGCGCGGGCCCAGCCAGCCGAAGGCCACGGTCAATCCCGCGAAGGTGAGCAATTGTGCCCACCAGGGCAGATGGGGCGGCAAGGCGACAAGGCCGCTGACTGCCAGCGCCGCCAGGGCCGGCCACAGAAAGAACGTGGTGGGCGCCAGCACTTCGATGATCAGCAGAATTCCGGCCAGCGCCAGCCATGCCCACCAGGGCATGGCGTCGAGGAACGCAATCAACTCCATGACGTCCCTCCCTTATCCGGTCCACGGACCCGGATGGCGGGGCGAATCGCCGCCATTGGGCCGCGGCGGGGAACCGCCCTCCTCGCCCGCCGTCTTGGTCAACTCCAGCACCCCGGCAAGCGCCCCGAGCAGGCCCGAACTGTCGGCGGGGATGATCACCGTGCGCTGCTGCGGCGAGACGGCAAGCTTGCCGAAGGCGTCCACATAGCGCTGGGCGACGAAATAATTGACGGCCTGAATGTCGCCCGCGGCAATGGCTTCCGACACCATGCGCGTCGCCTCGGCCTCGGCCCGGCCCTCCCGTTCGCGAGCTTCGGCGTCGCGGAAAGCTGCCTCCTTGCGGCCTTCCGCCTCAAGAATGGCCGACTGCTTTGCGCCCTCGGCGCGCAGGATGGCGCCCTGTCTTTCACCGTCGGCCTGAAGGATTTCGGCGCGCTTTTCCCGCTCGGCCTTCATCTGGCGGGCCATTGCCTCCGTAATGTCCGCGGGCGGCTCGAGATCCTTGATCTCCACGCGCGTGACCTTCACGCCCCAGGGGTTGGTGGCGGAATCGATGACCTTCAGCAGCCTTTCATTGATTTCGTCGCGCTTGGAGAGCAGTTCATCCAGATCCATCGAACCGAGCACGGAGCGGACATTGGTCATGGCCAGGTTGATGATGGAACGGCGCAGGTCGGCGACCTCATAGGCGGCGCGCGGCGCATTGACGACCTGGAAAAAGGCCACCGCATCGGCCTGTACCATTGCGTTGTCCTTGGTGATGACCTCCTGGCTCGGAACGTCGAGCACCTGTTCCATCATGTTAAGCTTGCGGCCGACGCCTTCGACAACGGGCACCAGAAAGGCAAGACCCGGACGAAGCGTCCGCGTGTACTGGCCGAAGCGCTCAACCGTGTATTCAAAGCCCTGTGGCACCATCTTGACACTCGCCGAAATGATAACGAGCGCCAGCACAACCAGAATGCCGTATACGAGAAGCATTTCCATGACCCCCTCCACTCCCGGAAACTAAACGGTTTCCGAACTCCACACGCGGAATGCGCGAGGTTCTTTACCATAGATAGCGATAAAGGGAGTGCGCCGATTTCAAATCCGAGGGAAGGATTTGATGCAGAGGCCCAAAGGTAGCCGGCCGCGAGCGAGGTTCGCGCTTTAGCGTGCATGCCTCAATTTCATCACCCCCGCCCGCTCAGGAACAGCGCGATGCCCACGAGCGCGATGGCGAGCGCCTGCAGCATGACGCGCCAGCGCATCAGCCGGTTGGAATGTTTGCGGCTGAAGTCCCCGCCCTTCCACAGGCTGACGAGGCCGAGCAGCATGACCACGGCGATGGCGGCCATAACGAGGATCAGGAGTACGTTCATGAGGAGCCTCTCCGTGGGCAGCGGGAACCGAAAGCGGCAGCGCGGCGCCGGGCGACACTGTCAGAAACATCGTTCCGCCGTTCCTTCCGGACAAGCCCTCGGGCGCCGGTGCGCCATTCCCCTTTGCCCGGCAGAAAGGGTTACTCACCCGTCCAGGACACCCGCCAGACGGTGCCGCCCGTATCGTCGGCGATCAGCAGGCTGCCGTCCGCGGCCACCAGCAGGCCGGCGGGACGGCCCCACACGCGCGCCTTGTCCTCGCCCGCAGTCCAGAAGCCGGCGGCGAAATTCTCGTACCAGCCGGTGGGCTCTCCGTCCTTGAACTTCACGCGCACCACCTTGTAGCCCGTAGGCTCGCCCGAGTTCCAGGAACCGCGCAGCGCCACGAAGGCGTCGCCGCGATAGTCTTTCGGAAATTGATCCCTGTCGTAAAAGACCAGCCCGATGGGCGCGGAATGCGCCTCGAACAGCAGATCGGGGACTTGCGTTTTCTTCACCAGGTCGGGGTGCTTGCCCTTCATCTTGGGGTCGGGGTTGGGCCCCAGCCAGGCATAGGGCCAGCCGAAGAACTCGCCCTCTTCGATGCGGGTGAAATAATCCGGCACCATGCCGTCGCCATAGCCGTCCCGCTCGTTGACCACCACGTAGAGATGGTTCGTGCCCGGATAGAACGCGATGCCCACCGGATTGCGCAGGCCCGCGGTGAAGGTCGTCTGATTGCCGCCGTCCATGTCGAAGCGCTGCACGGTGGCGTGGGGTTCGGGCTCCTCGGATATATTGGTCATGGAGCCGATGGCGACATAGAGCGCCGAGTTGTCGGGCGCCACGGCGATATTGCGTGTCCAGTGATTGCCCGGCGCGCCGCCGAAGGCATTGCGCTTCGTCAGCCGGCGGCGTTTTTCCGCGCGCGTATCGCCGGGCTCGTAGTCGAGCGACCAGATGCCCTCGATATCGGCGATCAGCACCGCGCCTTCCACGAAAGCGATGCCGTGAGGGCGCTTGAAGCCCTTGGCGAAGGTGGTCTTCATTTCCGCCTTGCCGTCGCCGTCGGCGTCACGCAGGAGGGTCACCTCGCCCGCCTCCGGCTGCGCGAGGAACACGTCGCCGTTGGGGGCCAGCCC
>JBKHIN010000387.1:0-3178 GCA_046538635.1 Alphaproteobacteria bacterium | reverse complement strand
GCTCGATCTCGTGGTCACGCTGTGCGCCGAGGAAGTCTGCCCGGTTCTGCCCGGAGGGACGAAACGCCTGCACTGGCCGATTCCCGATCCCGCCTCAGACGATCCGTCCCTCACGCCCGAGGAAATGCGCGCCCGGTTCCGCGCGGCGCGCGATGGAATCCGGAAACTGATCGAAATCGATCTCCTGACGGAAGGAGGCGGCGATGCCCGGTGAGACTGCCCGCGCCCTGACGCGGGAACTGAACCGGACCTGCTTCTGCGTCACCTTGGATTGCAAGGTGACGGCGAAGCAGATACTGGCGGCCACGGGCGAGGACGGCTTCTTCGCCGCGCATATCGCTTCACGGCCGCACCTGTTTTCCGGCGTACCGGTCTTCCTGCCGCCGGTCAGGGTGGCTTGGTGGCGCTGAGAGCGAGGAAAGCGGCCCCGAACGTGGTCAAGCGGCCGAGAGGGCGGTCGACCGGCGCGAGCAGCCGGGCGGCAAGGCCACAGGGCGGATAATAGATGGCGCCCCGAAGGGCGTCGACTCGAAGTCCGGCCTCTTCCGCGAGATGTCGAAGTTCGCCCGCCGTCCGGAACCGCGCCTGGCGCCAGACGGGATGGCCGCGCCGGCCGCGCATACGCCGCAGAGCAGCCCACATGCTGCGCTTGCCGAGTTCGCCGATGATCAGACGGCCGCGGGGGCGAAGCACCCGCGCCATCTCCCGCAGAACCGATGTACCGTCTTCCACAAAGCAGAGCAGGGTTATGGTCACCACGCGGTCGAACGACTCCGGCGCAAACGGCAACGACTGCGCCGTTCCCATGTCGAAGGCGATTTCGGCGCCATGCCGGGCCGCCCGTTCGCGAGCGGCCTCGATCATCCGGACCGAGGCGTCAATGCCGGTGACCTTCGCGCCGCGCCGCCACAGTTCGATGGCAAGGTCCCCATCGCCGCAGCCCACATCGAGGACCGTCCGTCCTCTGACATCACCCAGGAGATCAAGGATCAGCTTCCTTTCGATCGCATCGGTGACGCGGCCAAGAGTGCTGGCACGCCATTCATTATACGCAGACGGAAGATCCGCAAGAGCGTAGTGCTCTCCCTCCGGTTCATTCATGCCGGTCCTCTCGCGCGCCGGGCGGCACTGTGCGTGTCAGGGCTTCCACAACCGCGTCGATCTCTTCCTGCGCCGTGCCGCGGCCGAGACTGAAGCGGATGGCGCCCATGCCGACTTCGGGCGGTACGCCCATCGCTTGCAGGACCGGTGACAGTTCGATCCGGCCCGAATGACAGGCGGAGCCGGTCGAGGCGGCAACACCATCCAGCCGCTGCAAAATTTCCGGCCCCGCCTGACCGGCGAAGGAGACATTGAGCGTATTGGGCAGGCGGTGCTGCGGATGGCCGTTCAGCACGACACGATTTCCGAAACGCTCCTGAAGCTGTTGCCGGAAACGGTCGCGCAGCGTTTTGACCCGCGCCATCGGCGTCAGATCGCGCGCCAGCGTGCAGGCCGCGCCGAGGCCGGCTGCAAGCAACGCGCTCTGCGTACCGGCGCGGCGGCCATGCTCATGTCCCGCGCCGTGGATCAGCGGTTCGAGTTCGATCCCCCGGCGGACAAAGAGCGCCCCGACGCCCTTGGGCGCGTAGACCTTGTGTCCGGCGATGGTGAGCAGATCGGCGCCGAGTTCGTTTACGTTTGCCGGGATCTTGCCCACCGACTGCGCCGCATCGGTGTGGAAAAGAACGTCGTGATCGCGTGCCACCGCGCCGATCTCCCCGATCGGCTGGATGGTGCCGACTTCGTTGTTGGCATGCATGACGCTGATGAGGATCGTCCGCGGCGTGATGGCGCGGCGCACGTCGTCGGGATCGATCCGCCCGACGCCGTCGACAGGCACATACGTTACCGTGGCGCCCAGGCGTTCGAGGAACCGGCAGGGTTCAAGAATGGCGGGATGTTCGATCTGTGTCGTGATGATGTGCGCGCCTTTGTGCCTGAGCGCGAAGAAAGTTCCCTTGAGGGCGAGGTTGTTGGCCTCGCTGCCGCCGCTGGTGAATACCACCTCATCGGCGGCGCAGCCGAGCAGCGCCGCGACCTCGCCGCGGGCCTTTTCCAAAGCAGCTTTCGCGGGCGCGCCCGCCCAATGGCCGCTTGACGGGTTGCCGAAGGCATCGCTCAGGAACGGCCGCATGGCGTCCGCCACGGCCGGGTCGATGGGCGTGCTCGCATTGTAATCGAGATAAATCCGGGCCATGGCCGGGGTTTTCACTTCCGTCCCGACGTGAGGTATTTCACCAGCGCCGCGATCCCGAGGACAAGCAGCACGAGCACCAGCAGGCCGATCAGGCCCATGCCCCAGCCCATTCCCCACATGCCATCCATCATCGTCTTCTCCTTCTCGATTTGTGGTTAGAACACCATCACTTTGCCGGCTTCCATTGTGGCACTGGCGAGTTCGTCCATGGTGCTGCGCCGCGCGCCTTCCATCATTTCGTTTTCCGTGAGGCCGCGTGCATCCATGCACGTGCCGCAGAGCAGGACCTGTCCCTTGCCGGCCAGAACCCGCTTCAGCATCCGCTCGATGTTGTAATAGCCGTCCGGCGTCTTCTGGCCCGCCTTCGCGGCGAGGACGGCGTCGGCCATGAGAAATACCGAAACTTCCGCATTCGGATCGTTCTTGCGCAACGCATGGGCAAGGCGCAGCGCGTTGTAGCAGCGCTCGCTGCCATAGGGGGGATCGTTGAGGATGAAAAGCGTTTTCATGTTATTCCTCGCGATGGGGGTCATGGCGTTCCCGTCTGGACCGGCAATCCCTTCCGGTTCCACGCCTCCATACCGCCGCGCAACACGCGGACATCGTGGAAGCCTGCCTTGCGGAGGAGCCCTGCCGCATTGGCGGAACGCCTGTCCGTGCGGCAGACCAGGATGACAGTTTCGGCCGACATGCTCTTGATCTCCGTCATACGCTCGGAAAGCGTGCCGAGCGGCAAATTTACCGCTTGGGCAATGTGGCCGAGCGGTCCGGTGAACTCGCCGGGTTCGCGAACGTCGATAATGGTGACCTGCCCTTGTGCGAGCCGGTCCGTGAGCTCGCGAATTTCGATCCACCCTGACTTGCGCAGCCGCGTGACGAGGCGGGGCAGGAAGGCGATGGCCGCCAGCAGACCCAGCGCCGTGAGCCCATAATTGATGG
>JBKHIN010000109.1:0-8418 GCA_046538635.1 Alphaproteobacteria bacterium | reverse complement strand
GGGCGAGCCCGCAGCGCGCGTGGCGCGGCGTGCAGGCTTCCGCGACCCTGCCGCCTTCCGCCGCGCCCTGCGGCGCCACAACGGACAGACCTAAATTCGCAATTCCGGACATGCCGCCTGCGTTAGGTTCGGTGTGCGAGACGATCTGCAGCGGAGTGTCCATATGAGTGCCGGCGTACACGGAACGATGGCCGCCCTTATCTGCGGCCTCCTCATCGCCCCATCCGCGCAGGCGCTTCCGCTGCACGCTGCGGATTCGCCTGCGATGCAGGACGGCGGGGCTTCGCGCGGCGTGGCCTGGGGCGATTTCGACAATGACGGAGATGCGGACCTCTTGATTTCGAACGCGGGAGGCCAGGTACTGTTTCTCTACCGCAATGCGGGGGGCGGCCGGTTCGAGCGCGTGGAGACCCCCTTCGGCGGCTACCGGGGCCACAGCGAAGGCGTGGCCTGGGTGGATTTCGACAATGACGGCCGGCTGGATGTGTTCGTGGCGCGTACGGACGGCCCGAACCTTCTTTTCAGGAACGAGGCAGGCAAGTTCCGGCGCATTGATGCGGGCCCGCTGACGGCGGACGACACGGTTAGTTCCCAGGGCTGCTGGGCCGACTTCGACAGGGACGGCTGGCTGGACGTGTTCGTCGTCAATCGCGACGGCCAGGACGATGTCCTCTACCGGAACCTCGGGGGAAAGCGCTTCGAACGGATCGAGGGCCCCTTCACCGGGCGCGGAGGCGACGCGCGCACCTGCGCGGCGGGCGATGCCGACGGCGACGGCCTGCCCGACATCTATGTGGGCAACTTTGTCGATCAGCGTCATGAGCAACGGCGCAAGGCGAGCAATTTCTTCTACCGGAACAGGGGCGGCGGCGAGTTCGAGGCCGTCATCCGCGGCCATTTCGTCAACACGCCCTCCCTCACCTATGGCGCGTCCTGGGTGGACTTCGACCAGGACGGGGACCTCGATCTGTTCCTCACCAACATCTCCCTTTCCGACCGGAACGTGCTCTATGAAAATCTGGGCAATGCAGAGTTCTACCCCAGAGAGGACCTCGTTCTGTCCACGGACAGCCTCGGGCCGTCCAAGGGCCATAGCTGGGGTGATTTCGACAATGACGGCGACCTCGATCTTGTCGTGGCGGAGGGCACGGAGAATATTGCGCCAGAGAATAAGGCCCGGGGATACGACACCCGCAACCGGCTCTATGTGAACGACGGCGACGGCGGTTTCACCGTGTCCCGGGGTGCGTTTGCCGCAAGCGAAGCGATCTCGGCGGGCACGGCATGGGCGGACCATGACCTCGACGGCGATCTCGACATCGCGGTGGCGAACTGGGGCGGCGGTTCGGAAAACAACGCTCTGTACGCAAATCAGGACGGCGGCAACTGGATCACCCTTGTCCTCCGTGGACGGCAATCCAATGCGCAAGGGATCGGTGCGAAGGTGGTGGTCCGGACCGAGGGAGAACGAGTTCATTATCAATGGCTTTATCCGCAGACGGGATATGCCAGCATGAACGAGGCGGTCGTACATTTCGGCCTGGGCCGCACCGCGAAAGTAAAGAGCATCCGGATCCACTGGCCCTCCGGCACCGTCGACGAGCACGGCGAACAGGCCGCCAACGCCCGTTACCGCGCCGTTGAAGGCAAGGCGGTCCTGGAGACGGTCCGGCCGCCGGACGAAGCGCCCTGACCGTATTCCGGCGTGACCGGATGTTAATTTGACCGGAGCCGGAACCTTGCCGATGATCCATGTAGGGGTTTCTGTGCGGATCAGTCTGCCGCACAAGGACCTTCTCCGGGCAGCCATCATGGCCCGGCTTTCCAGAGGGACAGCATCATGAAACCCATTAACCGGCGCAAATTCCTCCAGGTCAGCCTGGCATCGGGCGGGGCCTTCGTGATCGGCATTTCCGTTGCGCCCCCTGCGGCGACCGCCCGGGCGGCCCGCGCGGATGAAGAGACGGTACTCCACCCCCTGATCCGCATTTCTCCGGACAATGACATCACCATCTTCGCCAAGAACCCCGATATGGGCCAGGGCACGCGCACCTCCCTGCCCATGGTGGTGGCGGAGGAACTGGAGGCGGACTGGGACCAGGTGAACGTCGAACAGGCGCCCCTGGACGACCGGCTTGAAAACCAGTTTTCCGGCGGCAGTCTGAGTCTGGCATTTGGGTTCGAGGATCTCGCCCAGGCCGGCGCGGGCGCACGCCTGATGCTCGTGGCCGCTGCCGCGGCGAGATGGGGAGCAAGCCCGGATGCCTGCACGGCGCGTTCCGGCCGGGTAACGGGGCCGGGCGGACGCAGCCTCACCTATGGCGAACTGGCCGCCGAAGCGGCAGAACAGTCCGTACCGGAAGAAATTCCGCTCAAGGCCCGGGAAGATTACCGCATCATCGGCACCTCCAGGTCCGATGTTGATCTGGAAAAGATCGTCCGCGGAGAACCGATCTACGGCCTCGATGTCCGGCTTGCGGACATGCTGATTGCAGTCATCGCCCGCTCGCCGCGCTGGGATGCGAAGGTCCGCCGCGTGAACTCGGAAGCGGCGATGAAGATCCCCGGCGTGACGGACGTCGCCGTCATCGATCAGGAGAAGGCCGGCGGCCGGATCATCGAACCGAACAGCCCCGGCGTGCGGCCCGGCGTCGCTGTGCTGGCAACGAATACATGGGCGGCCATGAAGGGCCGGGAGGCGCTCGAAATCGAATGGGATTTCTCCGCCGCCAGCGATGAGGACTCCGATGGCATCTCCGCCGCCTACCGGCGTGCGGCCGAAGCTCCGCCCACGGTCGTTCCGCGCGAGGACGGCGACATCGATGCCGCGCTGGACGCGGCCGCCAAGACCCACGAGGCGGTGTACGAAACCCCGTTCTTCGCCCATGTGCCGATGGAACCCATGAATTTCACCGCGTCCGTCACGGGCGACGCCTGCGAATTGTGGGGCGGCACGCAAAATCCGGGCAGTTTGCGCACGGCCATCGAAAAAGTCCTGGGCCTGAAGAAAGAGAACATCACCATTCACATCCTGCGCTCGGGCGGGGCCTTCGGCCGGCGCTTTTATTCCGATTTCGCCGTAGAGGCGGCCTGGCTTTCGCGCGCCGTCAAGCGCCCGGTCAAGGTCGTCTGGACGCGGGAGGACGACATCCGCTACGGCTTCTACCGTCCGGCGGCCGTTTTCCGCCTCAAGGCGGGGCTGGATGCAAACGGCAAGGTCACGGCCTGGCGCATGCGCCTCGCCAACGCCTCGCGCAGCACCTATCTGGGCCGGGACGATGCGCCCAACGGTACGGAACTGGATGACAATGATTTTCCGGCGGGTTTCGTCGAGAACCTGCGTTTCGAGTATGGCGCGGTGGAATCCCATGTTCCGGTCGGCCAGTGGCGCGCCGTGGGGCCCGGCAAGAACCTCTTCGCCACGTCGAGCTTTATCGACGAACTGGCCCACGAGGCGGGCATGGACCCGGTGCGCTTTTACCTGCAATTCATCGGACCGGACCGGATGCACCCCATCACCGAGAGCATTGAAAGGGACGTGGGGCGCATCCGCGCCGTCGCTGAGCGCGTCGCCGAAATGTCCGGATGGGGCGCTGCCCTGCCCCGGGGCCGCGGCAAGGGCTTCGCCGCCGGGTATTTCAATACCGCATTCGTCGCGGAAGTGGTGGAAGTCGACGTCTCAAACGCGGGCGAACTCTCCGTCCCCAAGGTATGGGCGGCGGTGGATTGCGGCCCCGTGATCAATCCGGTCGGGGCAAAGGCGCAGATCGAGGGCGCCATCGTCGATGCGCTGGGGGCCGCCCTGCGCTGCGAGGTGAAAATCGAAGGCGGCATGGCGACTTCGGACAATTTCGACACCTACCGGATCGCCCGCATGACGGACACGCCGGAGGTGGAGGTGGATTTCATCGGCACCGACCCGCGCGTGCGGGGGTTGGGCGAGCCCGGCGTGCCGCCGCTGGCGCCCGCCCTTTGCAACGCCATTTTCGCGGCCACGGGCAAACGCATCCGCCGCCTGCCCATTGGCGAGCAGTTGCAGGGATGAACGAAATGCGGTCCGGAAGGATCTTCGTCCATTCATCCGTTTTCCCGTCGATCGATCGCCGGTTCCTTGGGTCCCTCCTGCAAGACCGCTATGCTGGCGCACAAAAGGGGTTTTAGAACGGGAGGGCAGACAGTGCGGTTTCTGCACAGGGGCCTGCGCGGACTTGCGCTGGTTGCCGCCGGGGCTGCCGCATGTCACGTCCCCGGCGCGGCGGCCGATGAAATCCCTCTCGACAAGGACAAGTGGCGGTTTTCCAGCGAGAGGGCTTTTGTCACGTCATACAAGGGCACTCCGGCGCTTTCGCTCCACAATGCCGTGGCGTGGCTGGAGGGGCTGCGCTTCCGGGACGGCACGATCGAATTCAAGGTGGCGTTTCCGAAGGACCGGGGATTCGTGGGCGTCCGCTTCCGGGACCGGGATGACAGGAACTTCGAGCATTTCTATCTGCGGCCCCACCGGTCCGGCAAGCCCGACGCCAATCAGTACACGCCGGTTTTTCACGGCGTGTCCGGGTGGCAGATCTATCATGGTCCCCGCTTCAGCGTCCCGGTGACCTATCCCTACGGCACATGGATCGACGTGAAGCTGGTGGTCTCGGGCGACGAGGCCGACGTCTATATCGACAGCGACAAGCCGGTGCTGCACATCGCGGACCTGAAGCACGAAACCGGTGAAGGCGCGATCGGATTCGATGCGTTTCTCACCCATGCCTTTATCAGCGACGTGCGGATTACCCCCGGCAAGGCGCCGGAACTGACCGGCGAGCCTGCCGCCCTGCCCGAACGCCCCGAACATCTTGTCCGCTCGTGGGAAGTGTCCGGGCCGGTTCCACAGATGGGGCCGGACACGGATATTGCGGCAGCCGTGAATGCGGCGGACTGGAAGGTTCTCCCGGTGGAGAGCAACGGCATCGCCAATCTCGCCCGCATGGGGCCGGCGGGAGAAGAACGCAACACCATGCTGGCGCGGATCACCGTCCGTGCGGAAAGGGATATGGTCAAGCCGCTGCAATTCGGATTCAGCGACAAAGTCACCGCATTCGTGAACGGAGCCCCGGTCTATGGGGGCGACAACACCTATCGAAGCCGGGACTACCGTTTCCTGGGAACCGTCGGCCGGTTCGACACGCTCATGCTGCCGTTGAAACAGGGACGCAATGAGATCGTCTTCGCCGTTCAGGAGAAGTTCGGCGGCTGGGCGATCACGGCGGCCTTCGACGACATGGCGGGCATCGAGGCGGCTCCGGCGACGAAGTAAGCCGGAAATTACCCCTCGGCCTCCGCATAGCGGTTCACAAGCCGGACGAATTTGGGGAGCAGGAACGCTTCCATTTCCGGGTTCGCCCAGAAGGGATTCATGAACACGCATCTCAGCAATACGAGATTGTCCGTATCCGTCACGCCGTCATAGTTCTGCACATGGCGGGCGATCAATGCGCCGTAATGCTCCGAGGAGAAAACGGTCCTGGAGAGCGAAACATCCGGGTCCTCGTGGAAACGGTCATAGGCGCGCGCCGTGCGCCGGTTGGACTCCGACAGCGCTTCCCCCTTGCGGGCCAGGGAAAAGCAAAGGATGTTGGTGTCGGCCGGGTGGACGAGCCTGGCATCGGGGCATTGCGTCCGCAGCGCGCTTTCGAAGCGTCTGCGGGTTTGAATCGTGGACGCCAGCATTTCGCCGAATCCCTCCGGGCGGAAGCCCATGGTCCGGCCCGTCAGCCAGGTGGCGGCGGCGCCCGCGGAGGACCGCGAGCCTTCCAGCGTACTGCGCCATTTATCGTCCGCATGCGCCCTGTCGATATAGGGGGCATGAAAACTGGAGGCCAGATAGGACTGGCTGTCACGGGCGATGAAGGCGCCGCAGGAATAGGGGACATAGCCGAGCTTGTGCGGATCGATGGTCACGGAATCGGCGCGGGCGACGGCGGCGAGCGCCGCACGGCTTTTTCCGTCCAGGACGTTTTCAGGTGCGCCCCCCAGCATCGAGCAGAAGAAACCGCCATAGGCGGCGTCCACATGGTGCCAGATGTGAATGCCCTCTCTTTTCAGTTCGTCCAGAAGGCCGGTCACCTCGTGGATGGGATCGACCTCCCCCGCCTCGGTGGTGCCCGCCACCGTGGCCAGACACATCACGGGGCGGCCGGCCTCGCGCGCCTCGCCGATCATGTTCCGTAACCCGACCATGTTCACCCGCCCCTCCTCATCGAGCGGCGCGTTCCAGAACGATTCTTCACCCAGACCGAAGATGTTGGCCGCCTTGCGCCAGGAGAAATGCTTGTTGCCGGGCGTAATCAGCACCGGGCCGGAATACTTGCGCCCGGAGCGTTCCGAGATGCGGCGCGCCACATCCACCGGGTTGGTCAGCACGGCGCTGGCGGCGCGCATTTCCGCCTCGGAGACGTTCCGCTCCGCCTGGAGCCGATTGAACCGGTCCCAGCCCATATGGGCCGCGGCGAAGGGATCGAGGTCGTCGCCGTCACGCTCGGCAAGGACCAGGGCCAGCGCCAGCGCGTGGTCCATCCGGTAGCGCGCCCGCCAGATAGCCTCGAAATTGGCCACCGTGCCGCCGCCCGTGAAATGGCCCTGGGCCTGCTCTCCGTCGAAGCCCAGCATGTCCGCCAGCATGGCGATGGCCTCGGACTCCATCCGTGCCCCAACCTTCGAGACCTCGCGCGACGTATTGTTGGGATTGTGCAGCAGCGCGGCGAAATGGCCGAACAGGGCCGGAAGGGAGATCTCGGAGAGCATGTGGCCGACATAGCGCGGCGTATAGGTCGGCAGTTCGGCGAGCAGCATGTCGCACAGGTTCGCCAGTTCCTTCTTCAGGAGGCCTTGTTCCTCGATGAATTCGGGATGGCGCCGCGTGGCCTCCCCGATCGCGACGGGATCGTCCCTGAACAGAGCAAGCCGCCAGTCGAACCAGTGCCGAAGGATGGCCTCAAAACCTTCGCGGGCATATTCGGCGTTTTCGGATTTCGGCCCCAGGAAGAAAGCGTCCGGAACGAAATGCTTCTCACTGCTCATCCGGTCCCTCTCTCTCACGCATGACCGACGGAATGACGCTAGCATGGCTGAAGGCATTCGCCGAGCCGTCCGATCGACGCAGGCCAGGCTGCAATTCAGATCAAGACGCATTCAAATTACATGCGTATATTGTATAGTGTACCGAGAATTACCGCAGCGGGGATTGATGGCGTGAAGTGCGGAAACCGGGCGAAACGGCCAATTATGCTGTTGGCGCTGGCGTTGCCGTTGGCGGCGTTCCAGTGTATTCAAGGCGGCGTTCATCGCGGAGCCATGCTGTCGGCCCCACCTGATTTTTCCTGCATCGAGGAAGCCGTTCGTTCCGTCGAATCTGTCGATCGGGTCCGGTATGAGCCGATGCAAGGCGGCCGGCCCCTGACCTGGTCCGGCATAAAACCGCCGAGCCATGTGCATTATTTCCACTACCGGGTGGCTGATACCCGGGGCGTATTCTACATTCATGTGAATTACAAAAACGAAGCGCGTTTCAGTCATTCACTTCTGTTCAGGTCCTATCCGCTGAATCCGGATCATCCGGAGTTGAAGGACGAGAACGTCCGAAAAAAGTACGCGCAGGAAATCGTGGATGTTCTCTTGCCGGTCATGCCCCGGATCGAGGAGGCGATTGCGGAGCAATGCAATGTCCCGGCGCTGAGGGATGTCGAAGCGTCCTGTACCTGGGTGTCCTGTGATACCGGCTGAATGGCCTTGCCGCCGGTTACCCCGGCACCACCGCAGTGGCCTCGATTTCCACCTTCGCCCGGGGCTCCGCCAGCGCGCGCACCTCGGCCAGCGTCATGGCGGGATAATGCCGGCCGATGACATCCCGGTAGGCGGCGCCCACCTCCTTCAGGCTGCGAAGATATTCCTCCCGGTCGGTCACGAACCAGGTGAGACGCACCAGGTGGTGCGGCTGCGCTCCCGCCTCGGCCAGCACCGTAACGATATTTTCCAGCGCCTGGCGCACCTGTCCGGCAAAGTCGTCCGTCTCGAATTCCTGCGCGGCGTTCCAGCCCACCTGTCCGCCCAGGAACACCATGCGGCCCGAGGCGGCCACGCCGTTGGCGTAGCCCCGCGCCCGGGCCCAGTTCGCCGGATGCAGAATTTCATGGGTCGGGCCTTCGGTGTTCTGTTCCGCCGGACCGGCCGCCTGCAAAAAGGCAGCGGCGTAGGATTCGCGCTCTCCCAGAAGGGCATTGAGGACATCCTCCCCGCTTACGACAGTGCGTCCGGATGTCTGCACACGAAGGATCGCGCGCTGAACGACGCGCTGGAACGCCGCCGTGGGTCTGGCTTCAACATGGCGCCCGGCAACCATACCCGTCAGTTCACTGTCGATGAACGAAACCAGAT